>JAHHJQ010000118.1 GCA_018680005.1 Bacteroidia bacterium
CCTTTG
Organism: Bacteroidia bacterium; assembly: GCA_018680005.1. Classification (GTDB taxonomy): domain Bacteria; phylum Bacteroidota; class Bacteroidia; order Chitinophagales; family Saprospiraceae; genus HDS-20. Next base: position 7 of record JAHHJQ010000118.1, read on the forward strand.
GGATGCTTGGTCTTATGTAGAGTAAATTTAGATATAGGTATTAATCCACATATTGAAGTCTTAAAGAACGACACTCGCAACAAAATATATGGCAGGACAAAAGAGGATTACCTAATAATAAACTGATTTAAAAATGATAAAGTCCTTTCTAAAGTAACGAAAGCACAACAATTTGCTATAATTAATGTCGCCGTTCTAGCCTACTTCTGATGATCCTTTCAGATTTTCAGTATGGAGCCTGCTTGCTAAATTAGGTGCTAACCACGCAACTACTCATAGCTGAGATCGTTAGCCAATTCCCCAGATAAGGCAACCAAAATTTCAACCAAATCCTAAAAAACTGAATTTCTATGGCCTATTGATCACCCAATCTAACGATCAAATTTATTCCAGAAAATCAAGGAATAATACTATATTCTATCAAAATTTGGGCATTGATGAACAGGCGTTTAGCAAACGTTGGTCAGGATAAAATACAATCACAATGAAAGACATCCCTGGAATCGATGAAAACGGCAATCCCAAAAATGGACCTTTTAAGCTGTTTTTCAAGAATGGCTTAATCTCTTGTCAAGGTGAGTTCGACAACGGAAAGAAATCAGGAAAGTGGAAATATTTTCTCAACAATGGCCAGATGCAATCCTCCGGCAGCTTCAAGGACGGAAAGATTGTTGGTCGTTGGAAATGGTACTTCAAGAATGGCGAACCTCGAGGAACGGGCGGCTTCGACCATGAAGAGCAGAAGCACGGTGTATGGAAGCGATACCATGCCAATGGCCAACTCTGGGATGAAGGTCGCTTCGAGCACGGCAAGAAGAGAGGCACTTGGAAGGTCTATAATGAGGATGGCGAGCTCCTAAAGAAGCACAATTTCAAGTAGCGGGACGTGTGTCTAAGTCATCCTCACGGCTCACTAACAGGTGACTCAAGCAGTCGGCTTTGATATCCATCCCGAAACCTAATAAATTGAATTGATCGGATGCGACCTGGAAAAAGAAGCTTGATTGACAGATTATTAAATAAAAGAAATAAAAAACTGTCTACAACAAGCTGTATCACAGCATAGGCTAACGCCTAAGCAGGATACAGCAGGTCCGTTGCAGTTTAAAGACTTTTCTTCAAATTCCTTATGTTAGCACTCCCAATGCAAACCCGATCTACACCCTTATAGAACAATATTAATTATTCCATAATAAGACCTAACATGCTTAACCGTAAGCCTTCATTAGAACTAAGAAAAACCAATGATAAAATTCTTTCGAAAAATTAGACAGAAACTCCTTTCTGAAAGCCAAATCCGTAAGTATCTAATTTATGCTTTGGGGGAAATCTTACTTGTAGTAATTGGAATATTAATTGCTTTGAGTATCAATAATTGGAATGAACAGCGCAAGAATAACAATTTAGAAAGACAATTTTTAACAGGATTGAGGGCAGATTTAGTATCTGATAGTACTCTTTTCAGCAAACGTATCCAAGAAGCAGAAAATCATATCAGGTTTAATAGAAGTTTTATCGAGGAGCTTTACAAAGAACAGCGAACTTACAACGATATTAAAAGTTTATATAAGAAATTAAGCCTCTACTCCGATCTATTGACTATACAAAATTCAACCTATCAGGAATTGATTAATGATGGTAAATTAAATCTTATACGAAACGAGGAATTGAAATCAGCCATTATTAATTATTACAATGCTACTGAGGAAGCTTCAAAACATATAGAAGAATTTAATATGTTTTCTGTTAATAACCTCCTAATTGCCGTGGAAAAGATACCTAATATATTAATCCTATATAACGACCTGAATATTGGTTCATTTGACTATAAACTTAAGGGTCAATATGAATTTGTGAACGATCCAAACTCAACGAAATTTCAAATAAGCGAAAATGTAGCTACTCTTTACTCAACAAAGCATGAAGTTTTTTTAGCTTATTATGAAGATTTGAGGGAAAAAACCAAACATATAATTCATTCCATTAACGATATCATAGAAAAATAAAATAATTGGGCGGATCTAAATATGAATTACTTTTTTCTTAAAAATCGTATATAATTTTTTTGGATAACGACCCAAATAAATACTTTCAGAATTTATTTGGTGAAACATTACTAGTCGTAATCGCGAGATTTAGAGGACTTTAGATAAATAATGAAAGTACAACACCGTGTATAGCTCATACCGTTGCCAAACACAAAAATTCATTACCTTTCATTTTAACAAATTTTCATGTTACTCTCTCAGCCGGATATACGGCAAGAGCCATACACGTAACACGGTTGGAGTTAAAAGATTTTCCTTCAAATTCCTTATGTTAGCACTCCCAATGCAAACCCGATCTACACCCTTATAGAACAATATTGATTATTCCAAAATAAGACCTAACACATGTTCCAAAACAAGCTCACTCCATGGCTACGCCTATCCATCCTGGCTCTCTTTATCATCGCAGCGACCACTGCAGATGCACAGCGCAAAAACAGAAAGAACAAGGACCAGGAAACCACCGTGTCTACCTCAGACACTTTTGAGTTATCGAAAGGCATGCTCAAGATGTTCAAGTTCCGCAGTATTGGTCCGGCAGCCTACTCTGGACGGATATCTGATCTAGCGGTAAATCCAGATAATACATCAGAGTACTATGTAGGTGTGGCATCAGGTGGATTATGGAAAACGACGAACCATGGGACAACCTTCAAGCCGATCTTTGATGATCAGCCGGTATTCTCTATAGGTTGTCTGGCGATGGATCCGAATACCTCGAATGTCCTTTGGGTGGGCACGGGTGAAAATAATACGCAACGGAATCTGGCGTATGGTGATGGTGTCTATAAGACGACCGATGGCGGTAAGACTTTTACGAATATGGGGCTCAAGACGAGTTCGCAGATCGGTAAGATCATGATCGACCCACGAAATAGCAATGTCGTATATGTCGCAGCGCAAGGTCAGGCATGGGGCCCCGGAGGAGAACGCGGTTTGTACAAGACGACAGATGGCGGAAAGACATGGAATCGGGTACTGGAGATCGGAGACTACACTGGTGCATCGGATATGGAGATGGATCCTCGTAACCCTGATGTGCTCTATGTCACTTCGCATCAACGAGAACGTCGTGTCTATTCTAAAATCGATGGAGGACCAGAATCTGCCATCTATAAGTCCGTAGATGCTGGAGCTACATGGACCAAACTCAAGAAAGGCCTCCCAAAAGGAGATGTCGGTCGAATAGGTATCGCATTATCCCCTGCTAATCCGGATATCCTATACGCCGTCGTGGAGCTACCAGGTAGCAAAAGTGGATTTTACAGATCGAATGATATGGGTGAGAGTTGGACCAAACAAAGTGATAAAGGGTCCAGTAGCCCTCAATACTATAATGAACTATATGCCGATCCGCTCAATCCTGATCTCGTCATCCTGATGGATACGCGTAATGGGCTGTCCGAAGATGGTGGAAAGACCTGGACCAATATTGAAGGCTCGAATAAGCACGTCGACAATCATGTGATATGGATCGATCCAGATGATACGAATCACTATCTCGTGGGATGTGATGGTGGACTCTATGAAACGTATGATAGAGCGAAGACCTGGCAGTTCAAGAATAATCTTCCATTGACGCAGTACTACCACGTCCGGGTTGATAATGATTCCCCATTTTACAATGTATATGGAGGCGCACAGGATAATGGATCATGGTATGGGCCGTCACAGACCATCCGACGAAATATTGTCAATGGTGACTGGACACATACCTTGGGTGGTGATGGATATCTCTCGATTCCTGATCCGGACAATCCAGACATTCACTATTGTGAGTGGCAGTATTGTGGATTGAGTAGATATGACCGGACGACGGGCAACACGATTTCCATCAAGCCGCAACCGACCGAGGAAGAAGAGTATAACTGGAATTGGAATACCCCTTATTTTATAAGTCCATTTGATTCAAAGACACTATATGTTGGAGGTCAGTATGTATTCAAGAGCACGGACATGGGGGGCTCCTGGAAAAAAGTAAGTGGAGATCTCACAAGAGGTATCGATCAGAATACTCTACCGATGATGGGCAAGATATGGGCACCTGAGGCAGTGGCTAAAAATTTATCGACCTCCAAGTTTGGAAATATCTTCGCATTGGCCGAGTCTCCGGTCAAGCAAGGATTATTGTATGCTGGTACAGATGATGGCCTTATCTGGACTACAGAAAACGATGGTGCTGACTGGACTAAGTATTCGACTTTTCCAGGCGTTCCGAATATGACCTTTGTCAATTATCTGCTTC
>JAHHJQ010000131.1 GCA_018680005.1 Bacteroidia bacterium
AGATTGCCGGAATAAATTCCGTTGGATTTGGATCCGATTTTGATGGTGTCGGGGACTCTCTTCCAACAGGACTAAAAGACGTATCGCAATATCCAAATGTCATATATGCGCTTTTGAAAAAAGGATATTCAGAAGAAGATATCGCTAAGATTTGCAGTGGAAATGTAATGAGAGTCTGGAAGGAAGTAGAAAGTATCGCTGGCAGAGAAATGAAAGGATAAGATTGAATTACGGATAAAAATAAAGAGGTGGATCTGCAAAACAGACCCACCTTTTCTATTTAAAACTAAATCGAATTTTCAAAACGTAATACCAACTTCAAAGTCCAATTGAGACATTTCTAAGTCGATTGCCTGGTTCGGAACAAAACTGCCGGTTGAAGGATTAGAAGCCACAGGATCAAAGTCGAGTGGATTGAAACCACTAACTGTTGTGCTCAATGCATAGTTGAATGCAAAGTGCAGTTGTTGACCATTACTTCCGATACCTTTACTAAAACCTAGGGCGATGTGATTTTCGATAACACCAGGTGCTAATATGTTGAACAGGACTTCGCTTTCAGGTATCGGTTGTTTTCCATATGAATATCCACCTCTGAAAGTCCAATCTTCATTAGGACTGAATTCTATTCCAAATTTGACTATGGTCATATCTTCCCATCCAAATCCCCAGCCACCATCACTACCGAGTGGGTTAAAAGCTGGGTTAGGGTTACCCATCGCATCAGTTGGAGAATTAGCCATGACATCCAAAGGATTGGCAATAGCGGCCACTTCACTGTAGAAGATTTGCTTGACATCCAGCATCACATTGACCTTTTCACTGATGCCATATTTTAAACCAGCAGTCCAGCTGGATGGAATATCAAAGTCTCCTTCTTCTGCAAAAAGTCCAGCATACTCCTCAAATTCACCCATCCACATCTTGCTCTGATAAGAAGCTCCAAGTGTCAGACCTTCAGCCAATTGTCCCATATAACCAACTTTGAATCCAAAGCCTGATCCATTGCTATCGCCATTATCGGTTAGATTTGATGGACTGCTTGAGAATCCTCCAAAATTAAACAAACCTTTAGCTTCAAAAGCCTGATAGCCAAATATGCCAGAGAATCCCAAACTATGATTGGGGGCTATCTCGGTTGAGTAGGTAACCGCGGTAAAAATCTGCAGTAAATCCACTCCTGTGTCCTGGTTATTTGGATCACCATAAGTCCTTGTCCGGTAAGTGGTGTTCATTCCTCCATTACCAAATATGGAAACGGCTAATGAACTTTTTTCATTCAACATCCAATTACCACCTATGTAGCCATTAGGAAAAGTCTTATTGTCGCTTTCAACATTACCCGGAGCAAGTCCAAAAGTTCCTGGGAGCATGGATGGATTTCCTGTAATCGTATATTGCCTGTATGGGTTAAAAAGTCCAAAACCAATGCTATATGTTTTCCCCAGATAGAAATTACCCGCGGGATTACCATTGATTAAAGAATATTCCCAATTAGCGATCCCGACTCCGGCTACCCCTTTGTTTTGAACGCCATATCCAACAGAAAAATATCCGTCAGTCGCCAGCACGCCGGTAACAGCCAAGAACATTACAATAACCAAAACACTGAATCGATTTTTGGTTGAAGAAGAAGAATTCATAATACTTATTATTTTGATTTTTCATTAGAATGATAAAACTCAAGCTCATTCATTTATGAGCTGTTCTTTATTTATTAGATAAACTTATGTTTAGAAATCGTCTGAATATATGAACATACTTTCATGTAATTTGACTTAGTGCGCGGCATCCCACTTGTTCATTCAACAATTCAAAATTACTCAGTGTATATGAGCAAAAACTTAATCGGGATCAACTGGATAGTTGATAATGATCACTGGATTAGCTGTGTCGTTTTTGAAGGACTTGCTCGACATCATTTAGTGTGAATCCCTTTTGGGCCAAAAGTACAATATAATGGTACATCAGGTCGGCTGCTTCACCGAGAAAGAGGTCCTGATTTTCATCTTTAGATTCGATTACAAGTTCGACAGCCTCCTCACCTACTTTTTGGGCAATCTTATTGATTCCTTTATCAAAGAGATGATTGGTATAAGATCCTTCTTTAGGATTGTTTTTACGATCTGTAATAATCTCTTCGAGCTGATGCAGAAAGGATTGCGCACGATTGACCTCTGAAAAGCATGTATCCGTACCTGTATGACATACAGGACCATCCGGATCAACTTTTACAAGCAAGGTGTCATTGTCACAGTCTTGCATGATCTGTACGACATTTAAGAAGTTGGAAGATGTCTCTCCCTTGGTCCAAAGTCTTTGTTTGGAGCGACTATAAAAAGTCACTTTCCCGGACTCGACGGTTTTCTTATAAGCCTCGGCATTGAAATATCCCAACATCAGGACTTTCGCTGTTTTGTCATCTTGAATTATCACCGGTACAAGTCCATTTCCTTTATCAAAATCAAATTCTTTCATGTCAATCTAATCTTACTGTTATGCCTTCGTTGTGTAAATATTGCTTGAGATCCGGAATATCTATTTCATGAAAATGAAATACACTGGCTGCCAATGCAGCATCAGCTTTTCCTTTGACAAATGTATCTTTGAAATGCTGCATTTCTCCCGCTCCTCCGGAAGCAATAATAGGTATCGGTAGCATATCTGAGAGTTTTGCCAATGCATCGTTCGCAAATCCTCCTTTGGTACCATCATGGTTCATAGAGGTAAATAGAATCTCGCCGGCACCCATATCAGCGACCAGTTGTGCCCATTCAAACAAGAACCTATCTGTAGGCTTGCGTCCTCCTGAAACATGAACTATCCAATCCTCACCTACGTTTTTGGCATCTATAGCAACTACAACGAACTGGCTTCCGAATTCCCGGGCCAAATTTTCAACGAGTTGGGGATTCTTGACAGCGGCACTATTCACCGAAACCTTATCTGCACCATTGTCTAACATCTCAGCGGCATCTTTGATACTTCCTATTCCTCCGCCGATAGTAAAAGGAATATTGATATTCGCTGCCACTCGACGGACCATTTCCTTGACCGTTTTACGTTCTTCATGGGTAGCCGTAATATCCAGGAATACCAATTCATCAGCACCTTGATCGCTATATACTTTTCCAAGTTCTACAGGATCTCCTGCATCGATCAAATCAACAAAATTGACACCTTTGACGGTGCGACCATCTTTGACATCCAGACATGGAACTATCCTTTTCGCCAACATCAGAATTCTACTTTTATCATGTATTCAATCAAATCATCCATCGTAATATTTCCTTCATATATTGCCTTACCTGTGATTGCACCATAACAACCCAGATCCCTCAATTGGTAGATATCGTCGATATCGGCAATACCTCCACTAGCAATTACATTGATCTCCGGAAATGTATTGATGATCTCTGTATACAATTCTATTGAAGGACCGGTCAACATACCGTCGCGAGAAATATCCGTACTGATCACATATTTTATACCTCGCTGATGGTAGAAATCTATAAATTCAATGACATCCTGGTCACTTCCTTCTTCCCAGCCGCTGATCGCGATCTTTCTGTCTTTTGCATCTGCACCCAAAATTACTGCTTCAGTACCCAGTTCTGAGATCCACTCCAAAAAATGATCCTGTTCCCTGACCGCGATACTACCTCCAGTAACTTGACTTGCTCCTAATGCAATTACTTCTTTTGCCGTTTCCAGCTTTCTTACACCTCCTCCAAAGTCAACCTTAAGCTTGGTAGAATTGCAAATGGATTGAAGCACCTTGCTATTGATCAAGCGCCCGGCCTTTGCACCATCCAGGTCCACGACATGCAGGTGCGTGATGCCAGCATCTTCAAACCTTAAGGCAACTTCGACAGGATTGGAATCATAGACCTTCTTAGTCCCATAATCCCCCTTGGATAATCGAACACATTGTCCGTCAATGATATCTATTGCAGGTATGATGATCATAATTCAAGAAATGATTTAAGGATGTTCTCGCCAACATTTCCTGACTTTTCTGGATGAAATTGAGTGGCGAAGAAATTATCCCGATGAAGTGCTGAAGAAAATGTTTCTCCATGCGTTGTTTGAGCGATTGTATATTCGTCAGCCAGTTCCGCATAATAGCTATGCACAAAATATGCATAGTCGCCATCGTGATTTTTGGCAAATAGTGGTGATGACAAATGCATTATTTGATTCCAACCCATTTGAGGTACTTTGAGATCTCCTTCTCCAGAAAATCGTTTCACCTCCACATCAAAGATTCCTAAACACTTGGTATCATTTTCTTCACTGTGTTTACACATCAACTGCAATCCAAGGCAGATACCCAAAACGGGTTGCCTAAGAGAAGTAATCAGTTGATCCAAACCTTGGTTTTGTAAAAATGCCATCGTTGTGCTCGCCTCACCTACTCCTGGAAATATGACTTTATCGGCAGATTGGATTTTGGAGTGATCTGAGGTAAGAACAGCATCTACATTAAGTCGATTCATTGCGAATAACACTGATCTTGTATTACCAGCATTGTAGTCTATAATGGCAATCATAGTATTCCCTTTGTACTAGGTATTTGCATGTCGTCAAAATCGCGTTTTTTAGCCCGTTTGATCGCTTTTGCAAATGCTTTGAATATGGATTCAATCATATGGTGTTCATTTGAACCTTCCACCTTAATATTCAAATTACACTTTGCATTATCTGTAAAGGATTTGAAAAAGTGATGAAACATCTCCGTCGGCATATCCCCAATCTTTTCTCTCTTGAACTCTGCTTCCCAGGCCAACCATGGTCTCCCACCAAAATCTATTCCCACCTGTGCAAGGGATTCATCCATGGGCAAATAAAATCCATATCGCTCAATTCCGGCTTTGTTGCCCAAGGCCTCTAGGAAAGCTGTACCTAGCGCGAGTCCGGTATCTTCAATGGTGTGATGTTCGTCGATTTCGAGATCCCCATTAACTTCAATTTCCAGATCCAACTGTCCATGTCGAGCAATTTGCTCCAACATATGATCAAAAAAATGAAGACCGGTGGAGATATCTGCCTTCCCATTTCCATCCAAATCTAGCTTTATACTGATTTCCGTTTCGCTTGTAGATCTTTTTATGTGCACCGCTCTTGGTAATTGAACTAGATATCTGTGTATTTCATTCCAATCATCTGTTCGAAGAGCAATGATGTCCTCAACATTGTACTTTTTCCATTTTTCTTCGTCGGCTGAGTCAAGCGAAACCCCAAACTTAATTCCACGACATCCAAGATTCTGAGCGAGAAGCATATCTGAAGTCCTGTCTCCAATAACAAAGGAAGCCGCCAAATCATAATCTCCGTTCATGAAGTGATTCAGCAATCCTGTTCCTGGTTTCCGTGTTGGAGCATTTTCAGCAGCGAAGGTGCGGTCAATATGTATCTCTTTAAATTCGACACCAACACTGCGCAAAGTATCCAACATCAGTACTTGAGGCCCCCAAAAATCCTCTTCAGGAAAAGAATCGGTGCCTAAGCCATCCTGATTGGTCACCATCACCAAATCATAATCACATTCTCCTGCAATGCGAGATAATGAAGTCAGCATATTCGGGACGAAAGCAACCTTATCAAAACTATCCACCTGATAGTCTGACGGAGGCTCCACTAGCAACACCCCATCCCGATCGATGAACAAAACTTTCTTTTTCATGGTTTGTTAGCACTTTCCTGATTATCAAATATGCCTATTTCCTCCAGTAGACGATCATTCTCTTGTGGCAGACCAATTGTGATCCTAAGACAATCATTACAGAGATGTGTTCTTGTTCGATCTCGAATGACCACGCCTTTTTCCCGGAGATATCGAAAGAGCTGTGCTGCTCTATCCATTTCTACAAGCAGAAAATTGGCCTCCGAAGGATGCACCTTTCTGACCAATTCCATACTTAATAATGATTCGGCCACTCTTTCTCTTTCCCGTTTTATTTGGTTTACTCTGGCATTAAAATCTGCCTCATCGGATAAAACTTCCAATGCTCTTTGTTGAGAAAGTGAGTTAACATTATAGGGTGGTTTGACCTTATTGAGTAGTCCAATAACAACTTCATTGGACATCGCAATACCAAGTCGGATACCGGCTGCTCCCCAGGCCTTGGATAGTGTCTGAAGGATGATCAAGCCGGGATTTTGATCGATCCAATCTGAATATCCGGGACCATCAGAAAAGTCAATATATGCTTCATCAATGACCGTAATTCCATTGAAATTTTTGATAAAGTGAAGCACATCTGAACGCTTCATAATATTACCGGTTGGATTGTTGGGAGAACAGATAAAAGCAACCTTGGTATGTGCGTTGATTTTACTTAAAGCATCACTTGTATTTATTTGATAATCAGCTGTTAAAGAGCTTTTAATTGTTTTAACATTATTGATATCAGCACTCACCTTATACATGCCATAAGTCGGAGGAAATATAATAATATTATCCTTATCAGGTTCACAGAATATTCTTATGATAAGGTCAATAGCTTCATCGCTGCCATTACCTATAAAGATCCTGTCAGGAACGATATGTTTTATCTCCGATAATCGGTCTTTTAGTTTTAATTGAAATGGATCTGGATATCGGTTTATTTCGGATTGGTAGGGATTTTCATTGGCATCCAGGAATATATCTGCTACCCCATCATATTCGTGGCGTGCCGAACTATAACCTTGAAGGTTCCAGATACTTTCTCTAACCAAAGCTTTAATATCCATACTATTCTTTCTTAAGGCTTTGCAATCTGATCGTGACTGCCCTTTTATGAGCCATTAGAGATTCAGCCTGTGCCATTTCTTCTACCACAGGACCAATATTTTTTAGGCCTTGCGCTGTCACTTCCTGGTAAGTGATTTTCTTTACAAACGAGTCCAGTGAAACTCCGCTGTACATCGCAGCATATCCATTTGTTGGTAAGGTATGATTAGTGCCGGATGCATAATCCCCAATTGATTCCGCACTGTACGGTCCGATAAAAATCGAACCGGCATTAACAACCTGATCTGCAATCTTATGCGCATTTTCTGTATTGATGATCAGATGTTCAGGCGCATATCTGTTGATGATTTGTAGAATGTTCTTAAACTCATCTGTGATAATCGCCACACTATTGTCGATGGCTTGTGTGGCTATCGACACCCTTGGTAGTGCTTCTATCTGAGTATTCAAAGATTTCACAACATTATTAGCTACTTCCCTTTCAGTGGCTACCAGAACTACCTGGCTGTCAGGTCCATGTTCTGCTTGTGATAAGAGATCTATAGCAACAAAATCCGGATTTGCCGTTTTATCCGCTATGACCATTACTTCACTGGGTCCAGCCGGCATATCAATAGCTGTTCCCTGGGTTGTAATCAATTCTTTTGCTTTGGTCACATACTGGTTACCCGGTCCAAATATTTTGGACACCTTTGGAATAGATTCTGTTCCGAAGGCCAATGCCCCAATGGCCTGGGCCCCACCCGCTTTGACAACCAAATCAACACCTATCAGATCTGCTGCATATAGTATTGCCGGATGGATTTTACCCTCTTGATTAGGTGGACTACATAGAACAATTTGACTACAACCCGCTAATCTGGCCGGGATGGCGAGCATAAGAACCGTAGAAAATAAAGGAGCAGAGCCACCAGGTATATAAATACCAACTTTTTCAATTGGAACACTTCGCCTCCAGCAGTAGACTCCAGGAGTTGTTTCTATTTTATGCTCAATAACTCTTTGGCTGGCATGAAACTTTTCGATATTCCTTCGAGACTTAGAAATAGCCATCTTGAGTGCCTCGGGTACCTCCTCAATGGCTGTCTCAATTTCTTGCCGAGTGACAATAATGTCTTTTATTTCAACTCCATCAAATTTGTTGGTAAACTCGATAATTGCCGAATCTCCCCCTTCCTGAACTTTCTTTAAGATCATGCTGACATCGGCTGTAATGAGTTCTTTTTTGACATAAGGCCGCTTTAAAACTGCTTTAAGCGTCATATCATCCGGCTGCTCAATAATTTTCATAGTTAGAGAATCATTTTATCTATGGGCACTACGAGTATTCCTTGTGCTCCTTTGGATTGCAATTGCTCGATGACCTCCCAATATTCGTCGTCATTTATTACAGAGTGAATCGAACTCCATCCCTCGTCTGCCAGTGGCAATACCGTTGGGCTTTTCATGCCGGGTAGGATGGCAATGATTTCATCAATGTTATCATTGGGAGCATTAAGGAGGATATAACTTCGGGACTTTGCTTTTAGAACAGCCTCGATTCTAAAAAGTAGTTTGTCAATGATGCCTCGCTTGTCCTGATTCAAATCCCGATTTCCCACTAAAATGGCCTCGGATTTCAAAACGGTTTGTACCTCTCTCAGCCCATTACTCAACAAAGTGCTTCCAGTACTTACAATGTCAAAAACCCCTTCTGCCAAGCCAATTCCCGGGGCTATTTCGACGCTGCCACTAATATTGTGAATGCTGGACTTAATACCTTCTCGTTCAAAATATGCTCTTAGGGTATTAGGATAGCTGGTAGCAATTTTCTTTCCATTGAAATAGGCCGGTCCTTCATAATTTTGGCCACGAGGTATCGCAAGACTCACCCTACACTTGGAAAAACCTAATTTCTTGAAGACATCAACTTCAGATTTATATTCAATCAGCACATTTTCACCGATAATCCCAAGATCAGCAGTTCCGTTTTCAACATACTTTGGAATATCGCTGTTTCGAAGAAAATATACATCCACTGGAAAATTTGAAGCTTTGGTAAGTAGAATACCTTTTGCACCCGCATTGAACTTCAATCCACAGTCTTTCAGGAGCTTGATACTATCATCATGCAACCTCCCAGATTTTTGAATCGCCAATTTGATTCGTTGATCCATTGTTTCAGTAATTTATTATTTATATAGGAAGCGGCTTACCACATGTAAGTGATAAGCCGCTTAAAATATCATTCACAAAGCATCACCTACATTACCGAAGTAACGAAGCATGATGATGTCTATGTGATGTATTGTAATTCATATCTGAGTCAAAAATACAGTGAAAATAAATCACATCCAAAAATGTTTATTCAGACCTTCGAAATGATCCAAATATTAGCAGTTGAATCTCAAATTTTCAGCTAGCCATACAATTTTTCAAAAGTGCGATGAATTTTGAATATATTGTCGTCGAAAACATAGGCAATAAAATTGTTCTTCCAAGTCACAAAACGAATAACATACCGTATTACATATTATACAAATTTTAATTTTACCGATTCATTCTAATCATTGATCAACTGACATGAGTACAATTAGTTACTTGGAGGTTAAATACGGCTGCATCCATGGAGGGTATCCTAATTACTTTGTAGTAAGTGAGGTAGCTTTATTAATCTACGAGCCCAAAAACAGAAAAATCTTTATCGAGCAGTTTTCAACAAACGCTGATTTGGATTTGGTCTACGTACATGCAAAAACCAACGAACTAGGTCACACAATAGGCAGGGACAAATTTGTGTACAACCTCAGGACCCGCCGAAGAAAGGAGTTCGACGAAGATTTCAAGCTTACAGAGGACCAGATCAAGCAACTTTTCCAAAATAGCTATGGCGCCCGAAAAGCGATCAACGGGTTCTTTTATAAAGTTTTGAAAAAATACCGATTTAGAGACATCATCACATTCGATGGAAAACGCGATGTATTTCTTGTTGAAAAACAAGGTGTCAATCTAAGAGGTAAGAAGATATACGATATTCAGAAGACGCTTACGAAGAAGTGTAATTATTTATTCTCAATGAATAAATTAGCCGTTGCCACAGGATTTGAGACAACTGAGGATGCGATAAAATCCAATAATCTATCTTTCTATTTACATCCTATGGCTGGAAAACATGTTTACCCTGGTTCTGCCGCATGGGATGCCGCCAGGATGTTTATCGTTCATCAGGAGTTTGTGCAGCATCAGGATAATTTCCTCACAAAAGCTGCTTTACTGCTCCAGAAAATACAGGATTCAGAAGAAGCAGAAAAAGCAGAAAAAGCGAAATAAATACTAATGTACTCATATACAGAAGGGTGCAGATCGAAAGATTTGCACCCTTTTTTTGCATTGTGTTAAATATACTTTTAGCTCATTGATTAAATTAGAGCAAATCAAATATTCAAATGAAATACTTATTCCTGATCTTTTGTTTTATAAGTTGCGCGACAACAGCAAAAATTTCTCAAACATCTTCAGCACCAATAACGCCCAAGGTCGCAGATAGCATAAAAACTACGACAGCATATGAAGGTTTTTTCAATTTTGAATGGAATGAGAAAACGGGCAAAATTCTATTGACTGTCAAAACATTGGATACAGAATTTCTATACGTCAATTCTCTGGCAGCAGGTGTTGGTAGTAACGATATAGGCCTTGACAGAGGACAACTCGGGCAGGATCGTGTTGTGAAATTTGTCAAAAGCGGCCCGAAGATACTCCTTGTCCAGCTCAATACAGATTATCGGGCTGTAAGTGATAATATGGACGAAATTACAAGTGTCGAACAAGCCTTTGCTCAATCGGTACTTGGTGGATTCAAAGTTATTAAAGAAACGGAGAAGGGATATCAAATCGATTTGACTCCATTTTTGCTTCGGGATGCGCATGATGTAATTGGTCGTCTCCAACGATCCAAGCAGGGCAACTACAAACTAGACGCCAACAGATCTGCTATTTATCTTCCGAGATGCAAAACCTTCCCCGACAACGCTGAATTTGAAGCCACACTTACTTTTGCCGGAACACCAAAGGGCGAATACATAAGGTCTGTAA
>JAHHJQ010000132.1 GCA_018680005.1 Bacteroidia bacterium
CATCCTTTCAAGCATTATGACTGGAGATATAATGGGGAGAAAAACCAATGGCAAGGGGGATTTGGAAAACTGGTCCTGGGAGAAACCTGGGTAGCACATCATGGTCGTCATAAACAACAGAGCACGCGAGGTATCATAGCTGATGAGTCGCATGACCATCCCCTGGTCAATGGTATCGATGATGGCGCAATCTGGGGACCGACCGATGTCTATCGTGTTCGTACTCCGTTAGATGCTGACGCCGAAAACATTATAATGGGTCAGACCATAGATCGTACTGGAGACTTTGATGATACAGATACATTATATGGTATGAGGGAATCTGATGATAAGATCGCCATGGATATTATGTCAGATGATCCGGAAAAAACCTATAACCCTAATCTACCCATGCCTCCATTGGTCTGGACTAAATCCTATCAGTTACCTGGAGGCAGTTCAGGACGGGCCCTGACTTCGACCATAGGTGCTTCTACAGATATGTTGGATGAAGAAGTCCGCCGTCTATTCGTAAATGCTGTCTATCATTTGTTGGACATGGAGGTACCGGAAAAGGCAAATGTGACTATCGTCGGATCTTATACGCCTTCCGCTTTTTCCTTTCATGATGATGAACATTGGGATACAATGCATCTCCTGGTGGAAGACCAAATTTGGCCAAAGCGATGATAAAAATTGAAAAGGATTACGTGTTCCTAAAATTTTAAAACTTTAACAGTTTATTTTTCAAATTCCGCTTCGCCCTTTTGGCAATTTATGGTCAGAATACGCTTCCAAACGCACCTTCTAATAGTCTGTTAGAATGAAGGCTAACGGTATAAAAAGTGTTCTTATCAAGACCCCAGACAAATAAAATTAGCCATTTCGATTGATTACCAAACCCGCACATTTTTGCCCTCATTTAGTGATCGGAAATATCTTTAAGAATGAGTCAAAAAATAGTCGCTTCCGATGACCCAAAAGGAAACATATTCGAGTTTCTCAGTGTTAATAGCCGTATCTTTGAACCGTGAAACAAAACCGTTTTACAAAAAACATTTGGACTATGTTTGATTCAATATTTAAGCGATTATTCAAGAGAAATAAGACTACCCAGGCACCAGTTACGCCTAGGATACGTTAAGTCTTAAAGCACATGTGCATCTATTGAAAAAAGATGCGCATGTGCACCATTTTTCTCACCTTCTCCCGGTATTAGTCAATATTTCTTTTTTGTTTCGAACGCGATGAGTGTTTTCAACTTTTATTGGCGATCAATTCCAATATTTTTTCTACCTCCGTATCCACTCCATTTACATAATCTTCCCAGTTCTTCTTTACATATACATCTGGTTTTATTCCACCATCTTCTGGTTCTCCGGATAAAGGTGGTACAAACTGATGGATTACAGGGATATCCATTTCCACTCTTGTATTGGGTAGTCGTAGAAAAAAGATAAAACTACCATTGGTGCCCAACTGATTGCCTCCGGTTTCCTGACCCACCAGGGTGATGCCTTCCATCTGTTTTGCAAATGCGGCCATCAGATGGGTCGCAGAGCTATTCGAAGCATCCGTGATGAGATAAACCTGTCCTTTGTAGCCATTTTTTTTGGGTTTATAAGTCTTGCCAGCTTCAGAATATTTTTGTTTGAGTACATATCGGCCATCTTCTCCCTTTTCGATCTTCCCATTAAAGTCATAAGGAAATTTATCCCAGGTACCAATGTATGCCTTGAAATCTTCCGGTATGGCCAGATATCGGACCGAAGACCTTACCGCAGGAGCAGCAAATGGTTTTTTGATTACTCTTTCAAGAATATATGCACCCACTTCTCCCTGGCCACCTTCATTTTCTCTTACGTCCAGAATCAGGTTGGGAATCTCTTGCTTGTTCAAGGTTGTTATGGCTTCATCGATGATTTTTTTCCAATCAAATTCATTACGCTGAACAGCAAATGATTTGATTTTCAAAATGCCAACTTCGTCATTAAGCAATCGAAAACTCCATCCATCTCTAAGACTCGTTTCCAACTCGTTGTAGCGTTCTTTGAGCACTTGTGTACGATTTGTTTTGGAAGTGGCTTGCACAGTGATATTCAGCAAATTTTCGGACTGATTATCCTTCAGTTGCAAATCAAAAGACTCGTGACTCCCAAATGCAATCGGATAGAAAATATCAAATAATGAATATTTCTCTGCCCCGGTGAGCGATAGACGTTCGAGCTTTTTCTCATAATTAGACCCATCCGAAGTGACATAATGGGCAAGCGCAGTCATGATGGAATCTGTGGATACCCCGTTGATGGTTATGATTTCGAGTCCACTTTTCAATGCTTCACTTTCTGATGCGTTTTTGTCAATAAATAACCGCTTACCGATGCGCTTGAATGTAAAAGGAAGTTTATCCGGCTGATAGAAGATCGCTTTCTCAATACTGCCGCCCTGGTTCCATGGATTGGTAAAGGTATGGCTGCATTTAATAGTAGCTGCAAATTTGGAAATCGCTTTGTATGCAGTGATGATATTGGGAGAAGCAAGTAGTTCTGTTTCCAGTATATCAAATTGCGCCTGCAACGCCATCGAATCGATGTATGTATATATCGCCGGATGGATATATTGAGTGATCCGCTTTAATATTGCGATGTCCTCCCGAATCTGATCTTCAGTGAAGTTCAGATCACTAATTTTTTCCTGGCTGTAATATTCATACTCGTTGAAGATGTACCGTTTCGTAACGGACTCATCCTTGAACCATAGTACTCTGTCATCTGAGCCATCCAGTTCCGCTGTTCCGTTGTTCAAAAACTTGAATTTCACATATCTTGCTGAGGTATTAAAGGTGATTGCTCCTTCGTAGATACCATCATTGTCCGGATCTTTCAAGGCAAAGCCCTTATCACCATCTATCGGTGATATATTACCCTTTACAGCAACGCTGCTGACGTTTTCGACAGCGTTCATATCCACTTCAATTCTTACTTTTCTTTCCTGTGCAGCAGTATCACAGCTAAGGAGTACCGCGGAAAGCAAAAGGGTAAATCCGTAAGAACTAAATACCAACCAGTTGGCTTTTTTTCGAATGTCGATTAGATGCTTCATGAAAGTCTTCATTATTCTGAATTAAAATGATGGCTCAAATCTAAATACCAAAGCACTTGAAATCGACTCATATTGTGGCTAGAAGGGTGCAATTCATGAATTGAGACCTTTTTCTGTCAAATCTGATTCAACGACGCCAGGTAAGCGGATGGTGACTGCCCTTCTGCTTTTTTGAAAGCGCGATTAAAAGTCGCCTTACTGTTGAATCCTGCTTCATATGCTAAACCCAGTAATGACAAAGTTTGGTGTTTGCCTGCTTTGATTTGACTTTTGATTTCACTAATCCTGTATGCATTGATGAAATCATTGAATCTGGTGTTGAATCCTTGATTGATGACTTCAGATAACTCTTCCCTCGAAAGATTCATCTGTCGCGCAAGGGTGATGAGGGAAAGCTCTTTATCCAGATAAGGTTTGTTTTCCAAAAAATATTCTTGAATCATTGTCTTCTTGCCATCAAGATCTTTGGATGCTTTCCTGGAATCGGATTTGGCCAATTGAGTGGTTTTGGGCACTTCAAAAGCTACAAAATCTGCATTGCCTAGCTCTTTTACCCCGGTGAAATAACCTTTCATACCCACATAGATAATAGCTATGCCTGACAAGAGATAATACCACCATTCCTGTCTCCAGCTGAGGTCGACAATCATGGCGTCAATGACCGATTGTATGCAATTGAACAGATAGAGTAAACTATAGGCGATGAGGAAGTTACGCAGCCAGTTCAGCTCCAGTCGATAGGTATTCGCAAAGTAATGTTTGATCTTTTCCCTAAAAGCATAGAGTACCTGATATGAAAAAGCAAGATACAGGAGCATCTGGAGTGCGGTCAACAGAAATAGAAATGGACTCAGGTATTTCCATTCAAAGTTGATCACCAGTGGACCGTTTTGAACATCACTAAATCCGGGTTGCATAGCATCATATACCAGGATGAAGACCTTTATCAAGATATATATTGCTACGGGAAGAAAATGCCAAAGCCGGATATCTTTCGATGTGAAATCAGGCGCAGTGGTGGATTTTATATAGAAATATATCAGTGGAGCCAGAGCAAGAGAAAGATCAGGTGTCAAGTAATTGATCTTTGTGGTCGGATAGGTGTCAAACCAGCTCATAAACCCTAGCGTGTAGGTCGTTTGATGGTAACAAGTGATCAGCAGGATCAAGGTCAGCAAGAGATCGGCGAAATTCCTTTGCCTGCGATATCGCTGAAATAGCAGCAAACAAAAGACCAGCCCCTGGAGTGTCAGGAGAAGCAGTGAAGTACCATAAATATTGAAAACCGGAAAGTTCAATGTTGTTATTGTTCGTCTGTTGCTAGATAATGAAATCCCCCCATATCATGGATCCATCATGACATACTTTCTTCGACAAGACAGAGCTATAACTGAAAAATTGCATTTCGGTTAAGGAAATTTGCCACAATAGCACTATTTATGCTACTCGCTTGTTTTGTCGATTCGATGGTGCTCAAACATTTCGCTTCCACTTTTGAGCATCCCCAGAAGACCAATGCCCACCACCAGGATACCAAAGCCAACTTCCGCAATTTTAGAATCCTCAGCCAAAAATATACTCACGACACCAGTCACAAGGAATGCCAGGGTCAGTATTCCCATAAATATTAGGAATCGCCTACCCTTCTTTGGGTTGGACCAAATTTTCAGCGACATTTCATTCTGCGTTTTCTGCGTATCCTGCAGTGTCGAAAAACTAATCCCCAGACCCATAAAGATGAGCATGTTGTTGATGGACGACAAAAAGTTCTCGAACTCATTGAAATAGGGTTGCAGCGCAAAGAGAACCGCTATTAGCATGATCGGATATTGCAGATAGCTGAGATAGTGAAAGAGGAGTTTGGTATTGGGCATGGAAGCAAATTTATGAGTCGGTGAAAATAATATGATATGATGGTGAATGCAAAATGCTGTAGGTGCTTGATCAGTTGGTCATATAAGGGCAAGGATTATTTGAGTGCATGTCCCATTCATGATAAACAAAGACATTATCCGAATTGAAAATTTGTCTTGAATGATATTTATTTGTCCATAAGGCTTTTATGACATCGTTGAAAGCCGTAATTTTGCACGCGCTAAGAAATCTTGCGTAAGATTGTTTGGCGAAATAATGGTTCCGTAGCTCAGCTGGATAGAGCAGCTGACTTCTAATCAGCAGGCCGCAGGTTCGAATCCTGCCGGGATCACTAGAGAGTAGAAAGCCCGAAGACGTCAGTCTTCCGGGCTTTTTTGATGA
>JAHHJQ010000138.1 GCA_018680005.1 Bacteroidia bacterium
GTCTTGGACTGCAGTAGGCCATAGCTTCATTTATATTACGAAAAGTTAGTGTTATTCTAGAACTAGAGAAATGTTATATCAGGTAGAAATGGATTAATTTGCCAAAGATGTAATGCCTGAAATTGCGTTGTCACAATTAGTGTGAATCAGACGCTTGCATTCTGGTAATCTTACATGATTTTTGATCCATCTTCAAATATAGCCGCGATACACAAAGCGGATATATCCCAAACAAACTACTTCACAAAAGCTATTCGTTAACTTCCAATAGATTAACAATACAACCGAAAGAAGTAGATCCTATGATACTATCACGAGTGGTGATATCCGATGCACTGTTCAAAGCATTGAGCCTACCCGAATATCGAAAAGTACAACATGCAGTTGAACTGGTTCACAAAATTTTCGAACATCCTGATTTTGCGCGAAGAGTACTAAAATTTAGGTGGCGTACTGCTGACGGGCAGTCTTTTCAGAGGTTTTATTATAGCAACGGAAGAACAAATGCGGAAGTCTTAAAATGTATCCTTCAT
Organism: Bacteroidia bacterium; assembly: GCA_018680005.1. Taxonomy (GTDB): domain Bacteria; phylum Bacteroidota; class Bacteroidia; order Chitinophagales; family Saprospiraceae; genus HDS-20. The sequence goes on from JAHHJQ010000138.1 coordinate 534, forward strand.
GCTGTCCCTAGCAAAGAGGTGAGAGAAAAATCTGCCATTACGATTCAGCCATTCTTGGTTTATGGGTGTCAAAATAAAATGGAATATCGAAGTCTTCAGGAAAGCTCTGACTTTGTAGGTGTTGATATGAAATCTATTTCAAAATGTGATTACACCCCCATTCAAATCGCCGCTTCGATCGTGCATGAGATTGCGATAAAATTAGGTTTTCCACCAAAAGGCAAAGTCCTGAACGAGTGCTGGAGTCAATTCACCGTGCCAGTTTCAATGGCGAGGATCATTCGCGATATTTCAATTGTGATTTCAGAAGAGGATGACAATCTTCTGCATTGGTGTATGCTACTAAATTTGCATTCTTTTGATTATAGACCTTGTTCATTTATATATGGCACACAGCGACTAGAACACTTATTAGGTAAGAACACATCTAATCTACTGACTGAAAAAAAAATCAATAAGGGCCAGGAAAGGGAAGGCGATAGTTTGATGTTAACGTCTTTACCCAATTGAGACACCATTACACTGCTAAACATAGAAAAACATAAAGTTTGTTTTTCGAGCCTTTCCAAAATATGGTCAGGTATATTTTACAAAAGTAGATAACAAGGCTATATCTCAGATGCCTTTTAAAATTGTTTGAGAAGATGTAAAAGATAGGCGAAAATTGGAATGGAGATAAGCATGCCGTAAATATCTGCTGTGGTGAGTTCACCAAAAACGATATAAAGAACTACCCACCCGACTAGACCAACAAGGATAGCGGTGAGGAGGGCTTCTTTATATAAATCTTTATCAAAAGGAATACGGTTCATACTCTTCATGCTTTTCTGTTAATTAAAGTCAACATATATCTCTACAGAAAAGTGCGTGGTTATGCAATTTATTTCAAAACAATCTGACTTCATCCAGAAAGCTGAACTCGCGGGAGTTGAAATCAATGGAGCAACAATAGGTTTCATTACCATTTGTCACCATCAAAGTAGGCACTTTGAGAGCAATATTGTATTGTGCAATTTGGTTAAAAGTCTCATTCGTGATAGGCACCTTAGGGTTTTTGCATTCGACCAAGAGTTTGGGCTTTGCCTCGGAATCATATAGCAGAATATCAAATCTTTTGATTCTACCATTGACATTGATGACTTTTTCCACGCTTAATAATCTTTTATAGGGTTCGGCTTTCTCCAACAGATAAAGTAGAGTCAACTGTCTAACGAGTTCTTCGGGAGTCAGGATAATCCATTTCTTCCTCACTGGGTCTAACAAATATGTTGTCCCATCAAGGGTTTTCGATGTCAATTGATCTTTGTAATTGAGTAATGAAAGTTCAATATGTATAGGTTTCTTTGACATCAAATAAATCACTTCGCTGTGTATGTAGGAAGTATACGTTATTTCAACCAAATGACATAGAATCTTAAGATCGGATTATATTCGCAAAAGCAAGATGAAACACTCAGAATGACAAATAAAGAAATAGCCAGCAAGTTCAATGAACTTGCCAAAATCATGGAGTTACATGGTGAAAACAAATTTAAGATCAGATCATATGCAAATGCATATGTTCAATTGAGAAAGATCGATAGATCACTTTTTGAAATGACTCAAGAGGAGATCGTTAGTATCAAGGGCGTAGGAAAAGCTATAGCGGAGAAAATTATTCAGTTGAAAGAAAACGGTACCATTGAGACTTATGAAAGGTATAAGGCCCAAACTCCTCCGGGAGTTATAAAGATGTTATCTATCAAAGGTTTCGGCCCCAAAAAAATAAGCACCATCTGGAAGGAAATGGGCATAGAATCTCTGGGAGAACTATTGTATGCATGCAATGAAAATAGACTTATTGAGATCAAGGGATTTGGTGCCAAAACTCAGGAAGAGTTAAAGAAAAATGTTGAATTCTTTCTGAAATCAGAGCATAAATACCGATTCGCTGATATTGAGAATATCGCAAAAGAAGTTGAAGATATCCTTCTGAAATCCACCAGGGGTAAGCTTTGGAGGGTAGGTGACCTGCATAGGAAGGAAAATGTTATTAACGATCTCACATTTGTCACCACGAGCGAATCAATTCCGGAAAGTACTTCTGAGTTTTCAGTTGAACGCAGCTCCAAAGGTGTAGTTAAAGCGATTTTTCAAGATGCCTATTCAGTTACTATTATCCAGACATCTGAAGAGGATCTCGACGATCAGATTTTCAAACTTACATACTCAAATGAATTGCAGAAACTGGGAAAAACTGAACAAGATGTTCTTTCAAGGCTCGGTTTGAAATCTGTTATTCCTGAAATGAAAAATCTTCGGATTGAAGATTTTGAAATACTTACTAGATTACAAGGTACGATTCTCGAAGAAGAGGATATACGAGGTGTTGTGCATACGCATTCCACATATAGCGATGGGATCCATACCTTGGAGGAAATGGCTATGGGTGCCATCAATCGAGGATACGAATACCTGGTCATTTCAGATCATTCGAAAAGTGCTTTTTATGCTGGAGGGTTAAAGGAGGAGGACCTCATTCGCCAATGGAAAGAAATAGACGAACTAAATACCAGGTTGACCGACTTTTACATTTTTAAAAGCATCGAATCAGATATTCTGAATGACGGCTCTTTGGATTACGATGATGAGATTTTAAGTCAATTTGATCTCGTTATTGCCTCGGTACATTCCAATTTGAAGATGGATCTAGAAAAGGCTACTTCTAGATTGATTAGAGCTATAGAACATCCGGCTACTTCTATATTAGGACATCCAACAGGGAGGTTACTTTTATCTAGGCGGGGATATCCAATTGATCATCGCAAAGTTATTGATGCGTGTTCCGCGAATGGAGTTGCCATTGAACTAAATGCCAATCCATTTAGACTCGATTTGGATTGGAGCTGGATACCTTATGCAATGTCAAAAGGAGTAATGATTGCAATCAATCCCGATGCGCATAGTGTTAATGGCATTGATCATATCCACTATGGTGTGATTTCTGCAAGAAAAGGAGGGCTTCTCAAAGAATATTGCCTAAATGCCTTGAATCTTGAAAAAATTAGAAGATTTTTGCAAACCGAATGGAAATAAAAACCGTTCATAATCGTGTATAAGTGGACTTCATTACCTTTTAATAAATTTACAGCAAACTATTATTGATCATGGATTCGAAAAAAATTATAATCGGACTTTTAGCATTGGTTGCTATTTTACTTGGTTTAAACCTGGCCGGGATATTTGACAAAGGAGATCAAAGCCTTAGAGATAAAGCTCGTCAAAGCCTGGCTCCTACAGAAGCAGCTACTACGACCAGCACGACTACGCCCTCTACTCCTGCCGTTCCTGCAGGTCCAACAACAGTCATGGCTTTCGAAGAAACAGAATTTGACTTTGGAACAGTGGAAATGGGTGACAAAGTAGAGCACATCTATTCTTTTACCAATACTGGTGACGAACCACTAGTAATTTCAAATGCAACTGGATCTTGCGGATGTACAGTGCCTCAATGGCCAAAAGAACCCATCGCACCTGGAGCAACCGGTGAAATTCTGGTTTCCTTTGATACCAAAAACAAACCTAACAATCAGACAAAGCGGGTAACGATCACAGCCAACACTGAACCTGCGCAGTCATTTTTGACGATTAAAGGATTTGTAGAAGGTTCAACTGAAACTCCTGCGACAACCATACAAACTCAGTAATTCTGAAAGTATAAAGAAGTTGTCTCAGGATAACTTCGCAAAAGAATAATAAGCCTCATTGGAAGTACCAGTGAGGCTTTTTTATTGAGATTGTTCGATATAAATCATGCTGATTTAGATACTCGATCAGAAAACTGTGACAGTTAAAAATTAATATTACGAATTTTTTATATTGGTTTTCTACCATAAAAATAGTAGGTGGAATGGACATTACATTGTAAATATATTAATATTAATATTGTTGATATTCAAGAAATTGAGACCTGTTTTCGATATTAAATCCAATGAATTTGAAAAACAGATTTGATTTCTGATTAAAGAACTCTTTAATACTATAGACATAAATATTTTCTGTTGAATTGTGATAAATATCTGGATCATGACCAAAAACGCTATTATATTTGCAAATAGTAAATCATTTCAAGCCGGCCCCCCTTTCGACAAAAGCTGATCTGCTTTTCGACAAAAGTTTGACAGTGCTGATTTTATTAGCACACTTTTTGATTAATTGACATTTGTATAATTAAGAAGACGACATTCACGTCGCAATCAAACTACTAATTAACATGAGAAAAGTATTATTACTTTCCATTTTCGCGGCACTACTTACCCAAACTATTTCCGCACAGCAGGACGCAATGTTCACCAAGTATATGTTCAACAGTTTGTTGTACAATCCGGCCTATGCTGGTTCAAAAGGTCACATGTCTATAAGCGCTCTACACAGAAATCAATGGTACGGCATCGAAGGAGCTCCTTCAACACAGAGTTTTACGTTGCATACGCCACTAAAAAGTGAAAGAGTAGGTCTTGGCTTTAGTTTGTTAAATGATAAAATCGGTCCTACAAGTACTTTGGGTGCCAACTTGAGCTACGCCTATCGTATACCAGTAGGTAAGAGGGGTGGAACACTTTCGATTGGACTGCAAGGAGGATTATATAATTGGACGGCTGATTGGACGAAATTAAATCTCCAGGATTCTACTGATCCTTCTTTTGAGGAAATTCAACCGAATCGGTGGTTGCCTAATTTTGGGGTTGGATTATACTACTCGACAAAACACTTTTATGCAGGCGTGGCTTCTCCACACCTCGTTGAATATGATCTAAGAGACGCAGAGAATATTGAAACCGAAATATATGCCAAGCAATATCGGCACTATTTTGCAATGGTCGGAGCTGCGATCCCAGTCAAAGGAAACGCATTAATTTTCAAACCTTCATTTCTTATCAAGAATGTTGGATTGTTGAGCAAGTTCCACAAAGAAGAGGCTTTCAAATCAGTTGGAGCGCCAACTGAATTTGACATAGACCTTTCATTGCTGATATATGAAACTTTCTGGATCGGAACTTCTTTTAGGTCAGCGATTGAATATTTCAGCGACAATAGCTCTTTTGATTCTGTTGATATTTGGGCATCTTATTATCTCAAAAATGGGTTAAGAGTAGGTTTATCTTATGACTACACCCTTACCAAACTCCGTCAACCAGCTGAAGGCACATTTGAAGTGATGCTAGGATACGAGTTTGATTACAAGACCAAGAGAACAGTCACACCTAGATATTTCTAATATCTTTAATATTTCGGTATCATTTTTGAAATGATAGAGTAGAAGAATAAGGTAGGCTCATTTAGTCTACCTTATTCTTTGCTTAATAGGCACCATACCTTTAAGTGCAACACGCCATCTGTTTCCTGACTAAGTATTCGAAAACTGGACTACGGTCCTGTTCGTTTGATTTGAATTATTTACAAAAACAATGAATAATGAAATTAGTTAGGGTGCTAACTACTGCATTCATACTGCTACTCTTTGCAAGCGCAGTATCTGCACAAGCTGGAAAGTTGAAAAGAGCCCGTGCGGCGATGGAGGAACTCAACTATGTTGGAGCAATCGAGATCCTAAATCAAATCCTGCAGAAAAAAGACAACGCTGAAGCCAAAAAACTAATAGCCGAATCTTACAGAAAGGTAAGTGATACTGAAAATGCCGAGTATTGGTATAGTCAGGTTGTTTTGCTACCGGATGTTGAACCAGTTCAAAAATTGTACTACGGTCAAATGCTTCAGCGTAATGGCAAATGTGAAGAAGCACATACCTGGTATACCTCTTATCTAGATGACGTACCCAATGATATACGAGGACAATTCTTATCAAAAGCATGTGATTATGAAAGCGAATTGATGACCAAGAATGTAGGAGTCTACAATGTAGAACACTTGGGTATAAACTCCAATCTGGATGACTTTGGGCCAATAGTATATGATGATAAACTTATCTTTTCTTCAGAAAGGGATCGCGGAAGTGCAGTTAAGAGATTGCATTGCTGGACAGGTAACCCATTTCTGGAATTGTATGAAGCACCAAGGAGAATCGCCTCTGGTGAGGAAGCATGCAAATCGTTTGACTACGGACGTGTGGACAAGTTCAATGCCCAATTCAATTCCAAATTCCACGATGCCGCAGTCGCCTTCTCTAAAGACGGGGAAGAAATGTACTTTACTCGAAATAATTTATTGAAAGGGAAAACTGGTCGTTCTAATGACGGTGTGGTTAAGTTAAAGGTATTCAGTTCAAAGAAGAAAGGCAATACATGGGGTCCATTAGAATCACTGCCGTTCAATAGCAATGAATATTCTGTTGCGCATCCTGCCTTAACCAATGAAGGACAAAGACTTTATTTCTCGTCAGATATGCCCGGAGGATTCGGAGGTATGGACTTGTATTATTCTGAAAGAACCGGAGATCGCTGGGGAGCCCCAATAAATCTCGGACCAAATATAAATACAGAGGGACAGGAACTTTTTCCACATGTAAAAAGTGACAATAGCTTGTATTTTGCCTCTGATGGACATGTAGGCCTCGGTGGTTTGGATATTTATATGGCACCTGCTGACGGAATGAGTTTTGGAGCAGTGACAAATTTAGGATATCCTATAAATACTTATTCAGACGATTTCGGTCTCATTTTCGAAACTGATGGCCGCAATGGATATTTTGCTTCAGACCGAGAAGGTGGATTGGGAAGGGATGATATTTATGGCTTTTGTAAGTCAGCTATTCCACTTGAAGTCTTAGTTTACGATGCTACTTCTGAAGACCCATTGCCTGGAGCTACCGTAGTCGATGATTGTACAGGTCAATCATTTACGACCAATTCAGATGGAATTGCATTGATCGATATGAAGTTGGACATGTGCTGTAATTATACTGCGTCTTTGGATACTTATCAGGATGACACCCAGGAAAAATGTTCCACCAATATCACTGATGAAGATAAATTGCGACTAGAAATTCCGCTTCGCCAAGTTCAACAATGTGATATTGAAGGAATAGTGTTTGATGATGGTACTGGATTGCCTTTGGATGGAGCACTTGTTACTATCTCCAATGATTGCAACGAAGAACAACAGACCATGGTCACAGACGAGACAGGTCGATATTATTTTCTATTGGCTGAAGGATGCTGTTATACGGTAAAGACAAGCAAACAAGATTATTTCGCCGCAACTGCCATAGATCAATGTACCAAGGATCTTATTGAATGCTATACACTGAGAGCCAATTTAAATCTTCAACCAACAACTGGGGTCTCTATTGCCGAAACAGATCCTGTAACTGGTCAACAAATAGACCCTGTTACAGGTGAAACAATAGATCCTCTCACAGGCCAACCCATAGATTCTGATCCGAGTAAAACAACTACAGGGCAAACCCAGATCGGTAGTCAACCCACTGGAATATATAGAGATGCTGATTCAGGTTTGTATTATGATGCTTCAACGGGTCAATTGGCCAATGTCAATGAAGTCGGCGGTATTTCATATAAAGATGGTGTCATGTACAAGGATGGCCAACCTTATAATATTGATGATGATCCGACCTATTCTTCTTCAGGATTTACCAGGGTTTATGAAGATGTACAACCTGGCGAACAGATTTCTTATCTTCTGCATGTCTACTATGATTTTGATAAATGTAATATAAGACCAGAGGCGCGACCTGATTTAGAAAAGCTATGTCAACTTCTGAATGACAATCCTACCTATATTATTGAAATAGGGGCACACACTGATAGTAGAGGATCAAAGTCATATAATCAGATCTTGTCAGAGAGAAGATCCAATTCTGTTGTGAAGTGGTTGATCAAAAACTGTGGAATTGACCCAATGCGATTATATGCCCGAGGATATGGAGAAAGCGAGCATGTCAATGGATGTACGGATAGAATACCATGTAGTGAACTTGAACATCAATTAAATAGAAGAACAGAATTTAAGGTAATCGGATGTCTTGGCTGCTTGAGTGAAGAAGAAGCTAAGCTTTCAAGACCAAAGCCAAACCCAAGGGTGGACAGCTGTATCGGTTGCCCGTTCTAAGAAATATTGGACATATCCCTAAATGAAAAAGCAGTGGCCATTTGGTCGCTGCTTTTGTTTTATGGGGATTTTCGTAAAAATCCGTCCAAAATGGAATCATTGACAACCAAATAATTTATACTTTTACCATCAGGAGTAATAAAACCATAGTTTCTACGATCGGGTGTAATAATTACGCTTAGCAGTATTAAGTAATTATCGACATTTCTAAACCCGAGTCCATGTATTGGATATCACGAAGTATCTTGTCTGTAC
>JAHHJQ010000184.1 GCA_018680005.1 Bacteroidia bacterium
ATGGATACAGCGATTTCTTATAGCATTTCTGGTGATTTTGTTTTTGAGAATCTTATTCTTCGCCCTGAATCCTGAATGGGGACAGTTTGGAAGTAAGTTCTGGTATTACATCTGCTTCTCAGTGCTGTTCTACTATATCGCAATAGAAGGGTATGCCAATGCCGTTCAATCCACGGTTATCCTGAAGGGAAATCGTTTTGTCCCAGGTCATACCAACATATCAATCGCAACTGAAGTCACAGAAGCTGCTTCGTCTGTAGCTTCTAGTGAAGAAGATATACCTGATTTAGATATTTGGAAACCAAAATTGGAGCAATTGATGAAAACCGTGGCATTGTTCAGGGATCCTGAATTGACCCTGACGGATTTAGCAGCTCGTCTTGATGTTAACTCGAAGCAACTTTCCTCAATAATAAATAAAGGTTTTCAGGTCAATTTTAACGACTATATCAATGCATATCGGGTTGATGCAGTAAGGCAGAAGTTGGATCAAAACGAACATAAGTCCAGAACACTCCTCGCTCTGGCACTCGAATGTGGTTTTAATTCTAAGTCTACCTTTAACAGGGCTTTTAAGAAACATACCGGCGAAACGCCTAGAAAGTTTATCGAAAAGTTGGCGGCTTAAATTGGTGTCAAATCATGATTTGAAGCATTTGAACCATCAAAAACAATCATTTTGTGCAAAAATTGATCGGATATGACCAGACTACTATGCACTCTTATTGTCTTATTTTTTGTTTCCGGGCTGATTGCCCAGATCAATTCAGAACAAGTCGAACAACTGGATAAAATTGTAGCGAAGAACGTTTCTGGATTGGAACCCGGATTAGCGATAGGCATCATTGCAGATGGCGAGGTGATTTACAAAAGATTTGCTGGTTATTCCAATCTCGAGCACAAGGTCGAGGTGTCTGATAGCTCTGTTTTCAATATAGCTTCTGTCTCCAAGCAGTTTACCGCATTATGCATTCTTAAATTGCAAATAGAAGGCAAACTTAGTCTGGAAGATGATATCAGGGAATACATGCCGGATATGTTACCGGACATAGTTGAGCCGATCCGGATAAGACATTTGATCAATCATACCAGCGGGATAAGGGACTATGTCGAGTTGATGAGCATCCAGCAAGACGCCTGGTGGAGACGAGTAGGACTCGATAATGAAGATGTCATAGGGCTGCTTAAGCAACAAAAGGAATTGAATTTCAAACCCGGATCAGAATATCTTTATAGCAATAGTAATTATACCTTGCTCACGGAAATCATTGAAGTGGTGTCTGGAACAGATTTCCATTCTTTTTCAGAATCGCTTTTTAATGAATTAGGGATGAACGACACAAGGTTCCACAAAAACTATATGGGTGTCATTCCTAACAAAGCGCGCCCTTATACGGATTGGGGAGACGGCATCTGGAAAGAGTATCCGATGTTGACCAATCTTTATGGAGATGGATTCCTGTATACTACGCTTGAAGATCAATTGCAATTTGAAATAGCGATTCAAAATGCCACAGATCAGAAAAATACACTCCTGATTCAAAGCCAAGTGCCCATTCCCCAAAGTGAGATTGATTCCTATGGATTTGGATTGGAGTTGGAGGACCGCTTGAATTACAAGGCAGTTCATCATTCAGGATCGACCGGTTCTTACCACGCACAAACTGTGAGATTTCCGGAAGAAAAGCTATCCATAGTAGTTATGAGCAACCATGGAAATATATGGAGCGGATATGTAGCGGATGCGGTAGCCCGGGTTTTTCTTGAGGAGCGTTCCGGGGAGATCGGCAGTTTTGAGCTTCCGGATAATGCTAAAACAACGGCTATAGATGACCAGGCAATTGTTGGATGGTATCAGAATCCTGATGGATCCATTCGTCGAATCTACGAGGATGAGCAACACTTCTACTGGAAGGCCGGCAACAACAATCCGAGGAAGCTGAATAAAGTCGAAGGTGCCGTTTATCAAATAGAAGAAAGTCAGTTGTCACGCCTGGTATTCCAAAAGGAAAATGAAAAGATTTCCGGTTTTGCCCTGCACTACAGGGATGGTGACCAACGATCTTATGATCGACTTCCCGACTTTGATCCCACATCTTTCGATGCTGAAGATTTTACCGGGGATTATTATAGTGAGGAACTTAATACTGCCTTCAATATTTCAATCGATGATAGTGGTCTCCCCATGCTTGCAATGGAGAATGATAGTGACACTTCAGAACTCGATATCATCTATCACGACTACTTACTGCTTTCCAACTATAAGATACAGGCCGAGCGAGACCTGTTTGGACGCGTCGGCGATCTGCTGATCTCGATCAATAGGGTGAACAATGTCAGGTTCAAAAAGAAGCATATCGGAAATTTTGATACTGAAGTTCAACTGGATGTAGGTTCAGCCCAGGTCACGAATATTGGATCACAAAATGGAAGTACATCTTCAATCTTGCTTACACGAAATGATCCCAAAGGCAATGAAGTCTGGTCTCGCAGATATGGTGGTAAGAGCTATGATAAAGCTTCCAACCTAATTCGAACATCAGATGGCGGCTTCCTCATCACCGGAGCGACCAGTTCGTATGGCAAAGGGAATTATGATTTTTACCTGATAAAAACAGATGCAGAGGGTGAAACAGAATGGGAACAAACCTTTGGTGAATTCTTTAATGATTATGGTTTGATATCAAAAGAGATAGAGGGAGGATATCTGGTCAAAGGAACCCAACAATATTGTAATTCCAATACAGACATCAATAGAGCATGTAACGATCAGGCTTGGATTCTTCACATCGATCACAGAGGAAAACTGATCAAAGAGGCAATTCAGGAGCTCCCTGAGGGTACTAATCCTTAAGCCGACTTATTATTGACAAGTACCTTACTCGTCATAGAATATGTCTTGAAGGATCTTTGGAGACGGATCAGGATTTAGGTTTTTTATAAGCAATTGGCCCATTCGTATATCCTACCTGATCTCTCCATTCTTTGGAATAACCAACCTCCTGCGCTATCGTAGGATTGTTGATAAATCCGGAGGCATACTTTTGAATCAGATAGCCGGCAAGATCAGTCCATTGTTCCAGGACATATTTGGCATTTTCATGGCAAAAATCCGTCAAATATTTTCTAGCTCTAAAAGGATCATCTTCGTACAATTCCATGGCTTTCTTATCTGCGATCTCCAATTGCGCTTCCTGTGCTTTTTCTAACTCACCCTGGCGCGCTTTGATATCTTCGATCATCAATCCATAGTTCAACGTGGCCCAATTGGCGATGAAGTTCATCTTCCAAAATGCCTTGTCCGCATCATATACCCGTGGATCAATTTCCTCGTAAGCCTGAGGCAAGCTGTTCACTCCGGCATAGAAAGGCACATAGCAAGTGCTCATCGGTTGATCCGGTCCAAACCAGCAGATACCTCCAATAGGATCGGGTAGATGCGGTCTGATGTGATTGATAAAGCTATAACCACAATAATACACGGAAACAGGCCGCTCGAAGGCTCCGGTCAAGTCTGAACCGGGTTGGACTACATTTTTTTGACTGCCGTCGTAGGCGTAATTATAATACCGGTTGGGGTTTCCATAAGGGCCTACCGCCAGACCTTTGGTC
>JAHHJQ010000195.1 GCA_018680005.1 Bacteroidia bacterium
GAATATTTCTTCGGATTTTCAGGAATTTGCGTCCCGCGACTCCAAAAGCCAGGATGGCTATGACAATAAAGACGATCTGCTGTACCATTTCACGTATATTAGCACTGAATAAAGTGGAATTTAGTACTTAAATCATAATTCGCAAACCTTCCGGTAAACTAAGAAGAATGGAACTGCTAAATCAAGATCAAATTACCAAGAAAATAAAGAGACTCGCTATAGAGATTCTTGAGCAGAATTTTGATGAAAAGGAAATTGTGCTACTTGGCATTAATAACAATGGGTATGGCTTTGCACAGCTATTGTACGATCAGTTGCCACACAAAAAAAATCCAATAATCAATTTAAAAAGAATTCGTCTCAATCCTGCAGATCCTCTAGGAACTGAAATTACCATTGATCACGAGTTGGAAGATTTGAATGATAAAGTCATTATAGTTGTAGATGATGTGGCCAATACAGGCAGGACACTATTTTATGCCATGAAACCTTTGATGAATATCCTTCCTCGAAAGGTTCAAATCGCTGTGTTGGTTGAAAGAAAACACAAATCCTATCCCGTAGTTCCCGATTATGTTGGAGTCACTTTGGCAACAACGCTGATGGACAATATTGATGTAAAAATTCTGAATACTGATAAACAGATGGTGTTCCTCACTTAAGCTTTCATGCCCTTCCAAATATTTTTTGCCTAATCACAGAATGTAGTGAATTTTCTTTGCTGCTAGCCGCTATGCTATCTTTTTGAAAAGTTCGCATTAAGTCTTTATGGGCTAAAAGAGCATAAATCATAAAAACAATCAGCATACTTTTGACTATCAGTGTATTGTGCATGGTGTTTTATATTATGTATATAATAAATATACATTATGTGATTCATCAAATCCGGATGTTTCGCGTAACTTTGAGGCTTAAACAATTCAATTATTCTAAAACACAATCGGAATGAAAAAACTGGCTGGACTATTAACGTCCCTTTTACTCACTTTTCTGCTCAGTACTTCACTTATAGGTCAAGGCACAATCACTGGAAAGCTCTTGGAGCCAACAGGTGAAGGCGTTATCGGCGCCAACATAATTGTGGTAGACACAGAGATCGGAGCAGTTTCACAACTCGATGGATCATTCGAAATCATGGATGTTCCTTTGGGTCAGCAAACGATTTTGGTTTCATATGTAGGCTTCAGGGATATGGAAATTCCTGTGAATGTCGTCAGTGGAATCAATGCTTTGGGTGACATTGCACTAGAATCAAGTGCCATTGGCCTTGATGAGATCACTGTAACTGCAGATGTTGCCATTGATCGGAGAACACCAGTTGCCGTGTCAACTATCAGTTCTGTAGAAATTGAGGAAAAACTGGGTAACCAGGAATTTCCGGAAATCATGAAGAATACACCTTCTGTTTTTGCTACAAAAGACCGAGGTGGATATGGAGATTCAAGAATTAGTATCAGAGGATTCCGTCAGGAAGATCTCGCCTTGATGATCAATGGTATTCCTGTCAATGGGATGGAAGACAACAAGGTTTACTGGAGTAACTGGGCAGGTCTTTCGGACGTTACCAGAACGATCCAGGTTCAGAGAGGTCTGGGTGCTTCCAAATTATCCGTAGCATCTGTTGGTGGTACGATCAACATCATCACCAAGTCTACTGATTGGGAAAAAGGTGGAAACTTCTTCACTGGTATCGGTAACAATGGCTACAGAAAGTCAGGGTTGACGATGTCCACTGGTCTCATGGATAATGGTTGGGCTTTTACGGTTTCGGCTTCCAGAATTACAGGAGACGGTTATATTGAAGCTAACTATATAGATGCATGGAACTACTTTGTTTCTGCTGCCAATCAGATTAATGACAAAAACATTTTGTTGTTTACTGCTTTTGGTGCGCCACAAAGACATGGTCAGAGAGACTTTGCTCATAATATAGGTGACCAAAGAAATAAATATGGTATTCAATGGAATGATGATTCCGGTACGTATCAGGGCGAAACAACATCTATCAGAGAAAATTACTATCACAAACCGCAAATCAGCTTAAGTCATATCTGGGAGAAAAGCCCTCAAACGAGCATCACTACATCTGCTTATGTATCCATTGGTAGAGGTGGCGGAACCGGTGACATTGGAGGATTGATCAGAGATGATGGACGATACAGAGAAAGAGAATTCAGACAAGCAAGAGATTCTTACGGTCACTTCCAGTTTGATGAGGTTGCTGCATATAACCGTGGAGAGGACAACCAATTATATCCTAATTCTTCTATGGCCCCGCTATACTATGAAACTCGCGATGGTGATTCCGGAACAGGCCAGGTAGCTGTCAACGGAGTCAACGGATTGATCAAAAGAGGATCCATGAATGAACATCAATGGTTCGGTGTGATTTCTAACATCAATACTGAACTGAGTGATGTCCTTACTTTCTCTGGTGGTATAGACCTTAGATGGTATACCGGTTCTCACTACCGGAAAACTATTGATCTATGGGGTGCGGACTACTGGTTTGATGATGACAACGTGAACAACAAAGGAGACTGGGTTGATTTAAATAGTGATGGTGTTAGAGATGCTAATGAATTAGGTCTTTTAGTAAGACCTAAAAATAATGCAGCTGATAGATTGTTTGGTGCTGAGGATGACGACCGAAAAATTGACTATTACAATGATGAAAATATCAACTGGTATGGTGCTTCTGCGCAATTAGAGTATACAGAAAACAATCTTTCTGCATTTATCTCTGGTGGTGTTAATTTGACTACTATGAGAAGAATTGATTTCTTCAACAAGACACCTGGTAACAATACCACAGATTGGTTGAACTTTGCAGGAGGTAATGTAAAACTCGGAGCGAACTATAACATTGACGACCATCATAATATATTCGTAAATACGGGATTCATCTCAAGGGCGCCTTACTTTGATGCATTGTTCCCCACATTTAATAATGATGAAGCCAATGAAGATGCTAAGAATGAACAAGTAGGAGCATTTGAATTTGGATATGGATACAGGGGACGTGGCCTGAAGTTGAATGGTAACTTCTACTATACGAAGTGGTCCGACAAAACCGAGGTATTTACAGATAGAGATGACCAGGGTAACTTGGTAATCTTCAATTTACTTGGTGTCGATGCTCGACATATGGGTGTCGAAATTGATGGTCAACTAAAAGTCTCTCATAACTTGAGATTGAATGGTATGGCATCTTTCGGTAGCTGGGAATGGCAAAATAACCCTTCTGCAACGATTTCGGATGATTCGAATAATGCACTTGGAACTGTAGATCTTTATCTTGATGGCTTGAAAGTAGGCGATGCGGCTCAAGCCATGATTGGATTTGGAGCCACATATGATGTTGTTGAAGACGTTACATTGGATGCCAGTTATCTGTATCACGATAACCTGTATGCTGATTTCTCACCTAATGACCGGGATGACATAAGTTTGGCAGGGGTTCAAGCCTTGAAATTACCTAACTATGGCACAGTAGACATGGGTCTTACCTGGAGATTGAAGATGACTAGCTTACCTGCTACATTCAGAATTAATGTCAACAACCTCTTCGACGAAGAGTATATCGTTTACGCAGTAGACAGACAGAGAACCAGCGAAACTTCTGCGCAGTCTATAGAGAATACAAGAGGATGGTTTGGGTTTGGAAGAACCTGGAATGCGAGCTTGAAAGTATTCTTTTGATTTCGGAAATAATATAATACGCATAAAAAGAAAGGGTTGCATCACGAGATGCAGCCCTTTTTTATTGCAGTGCAGAACAATCATAACACATGAGACGAAACCTTAATATTTAGTATGCAGTATAAGAGCATAGAAAGGGCCGATAGACCTAATCTGATACTAAAATTTAAGTTTTAACTAAACTCTACTGATTATGACAATGCTTAGGCAATATAGCACACCAATTCTTTTGAGCGCGGTGGTGATTCTGTCACTCACCTTCTACAATCATGCTCAAAATTCCAGAACTATTATTCAGGACAAAGATGACAATATCGAAGTACTCAGAACTTCGGTTACAGAAATTGAAGGTCAATTCAATGATGCATTGAATCACAACACTGTCCTCACCAACGAGAATACCTCTTTGAAAGAAAGAATCGCTATTCTTAAAAAACAGGTAGCCAATTTACGATGGAAGGTCAAAGTTCAGGACAAGAATATCGCTTCCTACAAGACTACATTGACCTCGCTCCAAAATGAATTAAGGGAGAAAGAACAATTGCTGGCAAAGATGAATGCATCTGCCCTAACTAAAGATCAGGCCATTAC
>JAHHJQ010000222.1 GCA_018680005.1 Bacteroidia bacterium
GGGCAGAATAGGTGTAAAGAAACTAACGGCTACGGCTCCAACAACAGCAGCCACGGGTTCAACTATTGCTGAGAGTTGTCCATACCAAAAACATTTGAATTTGCTGACCTTCTCTCGTCTCAATGGCATGGCCACAGCGATTCCTTCCGGAAAATTTTGAATTCCTATTCCCAGGGCCAATGCAACTGCTCCGGTAATTGTAGCTTCCGGTACTCCTGCTGCAACACCACCAAAAAGAACACCTACTGCAAGACCTTCCGGGATGTTGTGCAAGGTGATGGCCAATACCAATAAAGTTGTTCTGTGCCATGTTGATTGGAGTCCTTCTTTTTCCGATTCGCCAAAATTGATATGCAGATGGGGTAGGATCTTATCCAAACCAAACAGAAAAAGCGCTCCTAAAGCAAAACCAATTGCTGATGGCATGACTTTTACAAATCCTTCACCTTCGCTCATGTCTATAGCAGGGCTGAGCAGACTCCAAAAGCTGGCAGCAATCATAACACCTCCAGTAAATCCCAGCATACCATCCAGCAATATCCGATTCATACCTTTTACAAAAAATACAATTGCGGCTCCGAGTGCAGTAATGATCCAGGTGAAAAGCGCTGCATAGAACGCAGCCAGGATGGGATTAATGGATTCGAAATATTGAATTACGGCATCTAACATAGATCGCTGTTTATTTGCTCAATGTTCTTGAGTTTTAACAGATTGAAACCTTCGCTGGTCTTGCTTAATGACCATCTTGTACAGAAGCCTGCGACTCCGAAATGTTTTAAAGAATTCCGGAATCGATCCCGACTCTAAGATAATCATAATAAACAAGACCCGATTTGATGATATATGAAGGTTTGAAAATATATTTTTGAGCCTACCTTTTAGTAATCACGCCTTATGATCAATGAGATACGAGATCTGGAGAAACAATCCAGGAAGCTGGAACCAACCATTGAAAAACGAACTTTATGGAACCAAAAGGTCCAGGCCTATGCCGATCATTTTCTTGATGATTTCAACCATCACCATACTTTTGTGGAATCCAAAGATCCAGGTAAACAGATTTTTGATTTCCCAATAGAGGAACAAGGCAAACCCATAGAACCTGTCCTGAAGTGTCTTCGGGAAAATGTAGATACGCCCCACATCAATCCGGCTTCGGGCGGTCATTTTGGATATATACCGGGAGGTGGTGTGTATATGACAGCATTGGGAGACTATCTGGCGGCTGTTACCAATCGATATACCGGTATATTCTTCGCATGTCCGGGTGGTGTGCGCATGGAAAATTATCTGCTTCGATGGATGTGTAACATGGTTGATTATCCTGAGTCGGCATTGGGTAATCTGACTTCAGGGGGGTCTATGGCCAACTTAATTGCAATAACCACGGCCAGGGATGCGAAAGGAATCCGTGCAAGGGATATCGAAAGTTGTGTAGTCTACATGACGCATCAGCTACATCACTGTGTTCAGAAATCGTTACGCATCATCGGAATGTCAGAATGCATCATTCGATATATACCTATGGATGACCAGTTCAGAATGAAGACTGAATTATTGGAAAAAAAAGTATCTGAAGACAGGGCAGCCGGGTTGAATCCTTTTATGGTCTTTGCTTCTGCCGGCACTACCGATACAGGGGCAATAGATCCACTGGAAGACATAGGTATCATAGCTCAATCCAATGATCTTTGGTATCATATCGATGCAGCCTATGGTGGATTTTTTATGCTATCGGATAAATACAAAGCACTTTTTCAAGGCACGGCGCTATCTGATTCTATAACCATCGATCCACATAAAGGACTTTTCCTGGCTTATGGTATTGGGGCGGTCTTGGTCAAGAATACCAATGCGCTTTACCAAACCAATCAGTATACCGCTCATTATATGCAGGATGCGATAGAGCTAGATGAAGACCCTTCACCAGCAGATCTCTCCCCCGAGTTGACCAGACATTTTAGAGGATTACGCATGTGGATTTCTTTACAATTATTGGGTGTCGCACCATTTCGAGCTGCACTTGAAGAAAAGATACTCTTGTGCCGGTATTTTTATAAAGAAATTCAAAAATTAGGATTTGAAGTAGGTCCTTACCCACAACTGTCAGTGGCTATTTTTAGATATATTCCTGAGTCGGGAGATCCGAATGCATTCAATCAGACTATTATTGAAAAAGTGAAGCGGGACGGGCGTATCTTTTTGTCCTCAACAACGATCGAAGGTGTCTTTTGGATTCGATTCGCAGTACTTTCTTTCCGGACCCACCTGGAGCAGGTAGATTTGGCTTTGAAAATATTGAAAGAGATAAGTTGTTGACCTACGAAAGTTTGGAAGTACTGATCTTTAAGAAATTGTCAGGAGTTAAAATGAGTAAATTACTTTCTCGATAGTCTTTGACATTTCTAGTAATTATCGCTTCGATGTCACCATGATTTTCAGCCGCAAAATTTTGCATGGCATCTTCGAAATCTTTAAATTTTGAATTCACTGCATTTAAAGAGGTCCTTTTATTCATCGTCAATACATCAATTATTGTCAGCAGCTGACCAAGTTTGTTGATTACCCTGAGATGGGTGGATGTTCTTCGAAGTAGATAATATGTATTACTTAATATTACCGGTGTTATGAAACCGTTTAAAGTTCTGGTTTCACATAGAGAAAGAATTGCAGCGGCATCCTCAGAATATGGTTCTCTATCAAAAAAGAAATCAAGAATCACATCTGAATCAATTAAAATGTTCATTATTTGTCAAGATACTTTTTAGACAAGATTTCAGTCAAATTAGTTTTGTAGTCAAAGTTATCAGGAAGTTTAAACGAACCTCGGAGCGCTTTCACAGTTGGGCTCATTTCAAGCGTTTTGGGTCCTTCTTCTGATGTAATCAATTTCAAGTAAGTTTCTATTATATCAGACAAACTTCTTCCTTTGGATTTCGCATACTTTTTGGCTTGTTCAATGATTTCTTTTTCTATGGTCAAGGTAAGCTTTGTATTCATTTAGACACGGGTATATTAGTATTGAATTACACGTACAATTTATATAATATTTGGCGCCCGTGCAAGTGAATGTTTATTTATACGTGTAGTTTGCTATCGATCTACAATAGCCATCCTCCCTTCT
>JAHHJQ010000245.1 GCA_018680005.1 Bacteroidia bacterium
GCATTTCTGTGGAATTGTTGAATATCCACACTATTAAACCACTTGATAAAGAGGCAATATTGGCATCAGTAGCCAAAACTGGTTGTCTGGTATCCGCAGAGGAACATCAAAAGTTAGGTGGTCTTGGAGGAAGTATTGCGTCACTACTTGGTAGCCATGATCCAAAACCTATAGAATTGGTAGGTGTGAATGATTCATTTGGAGAGAGTGGGAAACCTACAGATTTGCTGGACAAATTTTGGCTTGGTGTCAAAGACGTGATTTCCGCCGTGCGTCAGGTTATCAGTCGTAAATAAATTGCTTTTGAAAAGTGGTAGATACATATTTGTATTGCCTTATCAATAGCGTTACTAATTAGCTCTACCAACATGAAATTTAATACCAAAGTCATTCACGCTGGTGTGAAACCTGATCCACAAACGGGATCGGTTATGACACCTATCTATCAGACTTCTACATATGCCCAGACAGAACCAGGAGTTCATCAGGGCTATGAATATGCCAGGACCCAAAACCCAACAAGAGATGTTCTTCAGACGAATTTAGCTGCTTTGGAAAGTGGAAAGTTTGGAATATGCTATGCGAGTGGATTAGCAGCAATGGACGCTATCATCAAGACTATGAATCCCGGAGACGAGGTATTATCAACCAATGATCTCTATGGAGGATCCTATCGTCTTTTGAGGGCGGTTTATGAAAAATTTGGTATCAAATCCCGCTTTGTTAATTTATCTGATGGTGATCTCAACAAACACCTATCAAAGGAAACTAAATTGATTTGGATAGAGACGCCAACAAATCCAATGTTGAATGTTGTCGATATTGCTGCTGTCTGTGCCCAGGCAAAAGAGAAAAATATCAAAGTATGTGTAGATAATACCTTCGCATCGCCATATTTGCAAAGACCGTTAGAGTTAGGGGCAGATATGGTATTACATTCAGCAACCAAATACTTAGGAGGACACTCTGATGTTATTTTAGGTGCTGTGGTCTGTAATGATCAAGAGTTAGCTGATCAATTGGCATTTATTCAAAATGCTACCGGGGCAGTGCCCGGACCTCAAGACTGTTTTCTAATCCTTAGAGGCATAAAAACCCTCCATCTACGTGTAGAAAGAGCATGTAAGAATGCTAGAAAAATTGCAAAATTCCTCCAAAGCCATCCCAAGGTGAGCAGTGTGAATTATCCTGGCTTTAAAGATCATCCCAGTCATAAGATTGCCAAAGCACAAATGGAAGATTTTGGAGCTATGGTTTCATTTGATTTAACCGATGATAGTTTTGAGAGCGCAAAAAAAGTGTTATCTGGTACAAAACTATTCTTGTTAGCAGAATCTCTCGGCGGAGTGGAATCATTGATCGGTCATCCTGCATCAATGACTCATGCTTCAATACCCAAAAAAGAAAGACTGGAGGTTGGCTTGACAGATAGCCTGATAAGGCTAAGTATAGGTATTGAAGATGTCGATGATCTCATTGAAGATCTTGAAACCGCTTTGAGAAACATTTAGCGATACCCTAACCAAAAAGAATCGCTAATTTCAGTGAATGTCCAAAACAAAAGATTCGCCAGGTCAATCCAACCGAACGAGTATCAAAGAGTGGTCTTCCGATGACCAGCCTCGAGAAAAACTACTTTCAAAGGGGAAAGCAGCGTTAACGGATGCGGAGTTATTAGCGATCATTATTGGGTCTGGCAATACTGAAGAATCTGCTGTGGCGCTAATGCAACGATTACTGCGGGACTATAATGAGGATCTTGGCCAACTAAGCCGTCTCTCGGTTGCAGAATTTCAGAAATATAAGGGAATAGGGGAAGCTAAGGCGGTTTCTTTAGTGGCCATGCTCGAAATCGGTCGTAGAAGAGCGTCCTCCAAAAAAATTGATAAAACTACCATTCATTCAAGTACAGACGCTTATCACGTGCTCGGGCCACAACTAAGGGATTTAAATCATGAAGAGTTTTGGCTGATTATCCTTAATCAATCGGCCAAAGTCATCAAAACGGATAAGATTAGTAGTGGAGGCATTGCAGGGACGGTTGCGGATCCTAAAGTGATATTTAAAAAAGTACTAGATCAATACGGAGTTGCTATTATACTGGTGCACAATCATCCTAGTGGAAATTTAACACCTTCTCAGTCAGATATAGCCTTGACCAAGAAGATCGTTTCTGCCGGAGCAATTTTAGATATTAAAGTTCATGATCATTTGATCATTGGTGGAGATAGTTTTTATAGCTTCGCAGATGAAGGACTAATCTGAGCACTAATTTGCTGTACTATGAAAATAAGCGATGAAGAATTACAAGCCTTGAAATATCCTATCGGGCCTTTTAAGAGACCTTTGGTTATTAACCAGGATCATATCAAAAAATGGAAACAGGATCTTTCAGATCTACCGTATAATTTAAGGAAGGTAACCGCTGGCATGCGGGATCGAGACTTAGACAAGAAATATCGCCCTGGTGGCTGGACAGGAAGACAGGTAATTCATCATATTGCGGATAGCCATATGAATGCATATATCAGATTCAAATGGGCACTAACTGAAGAAGTACCTATGATAAAGGCCTATGACGAAGAAGCCTGGGCCAAATTGGATGATTCCAAAGAATTACCGATAGATGTTTCCATGAAACTTATCGATGCATTGCACCATCGATGGACTTATCTGATCAAGCAATTCAGGAGAAAAGAATGGGCAAAGGCGTATGATCATCCTGATTATGAAAAACCAGCGTCCCTGGAAATAGCTCTGGCTATGTATGCTTGGCATAGCAATCATCACATTGGACATCTCCAGTTAATACGTGAACAATTGAAGCATTAAGAAATCGTATGTCTGAAAGTGCATTGTCTCCGGGACTCATTCTGACCGTTGTCGCGGGATATTTTCTCCTTTTGATATTGGTTTCATATTGGACAAGCAGAAATGCCGATAATCAAGATTTTTTCATTGCGGGACGAAAGTCCCCATGGATCCTGGTAGCAGTTGGAATGATAGGCGCATCACTTTCTGGCGTCACGTTCATCTCTATACCGGGTGTTGTGGGTGCTGGTGCCAAGGATCAGGCCTTTTCCTATATGCAAATGGTCTTTGGATATTTGCTAGGATATTTTGTCATCGCGACTGTCCTTTTACCCATTTATTATAGACAGAATCTAACCTCAATCTATACGTATTTGGAGCGAAGATTTGGCTTTTTCTCTTATAAGACTGGTGCAGCATTTTTTCTATTATCGCGAATAGTCGGAGCATCTTTTAGGTTGTTCCTGGTTGCCATAGTGCTTCAAAAATTTGTTATGGATCCTTTCGGTATCCCATTTATTGCCACTGTAGGGATCACTATCGTGTTGATTTGGCTTTACACTTATAGCGGAGGAATCAAGACGATCGTATGGACAGATACATTGCAGACTATTTGTATGCTCACCGCAGTGTCATTGACGATTTTGGCTATTGGAAAGGCGCTAGACACGAACATTGGCGGATTGATAGATCGTATACAGGAAAGTTCGTACAGCAAGATGTTTTTCTTTGAGGGGGGATGGAATGACGCCAATAATTTCTTCAAGCAATTTATCAGTGGGGCATTGATTGCCATCGTGATGACCGGATTGGATCAGGATATGATGCAGAAAAATCTCAGTTGTCGATCATTGAAAGACGCTCAGAAGAACGTTTTCCTTTTTAGTATCATACTGATATTTGCGAACCTCTTGTTTTTGTCCCTGGGAGCGTTACTATACATCTATGCAGGAGAAATAGGCATCGCCATACCGGAGAGAACAGATCAATTATTCCCATTGATCGCTTTACAACATCTTCCGACCTTCACAGGTGTGATATTTGTAATCGGATTGATTGCAGCAGCGTATTCAAGTGCTGATAGTGCGCTTACAGCCTTGACTACATCTTTCTGTGTGGATTTTCTTGATTTTGAAAAAAGTGAAGAAAAACCGGATAAACTGAGAAAAAAGCGCTTAATCGTTCACATATGTTTCTCAGTGATCCTGTTGATTACAATAGTCCTATTTAATCAACTCGATGATGGAGCAGTTATTTCAAAGATCTTTGTTGCAGCCGGATATACATATGGTCCGATACTAGGATTATTTGCATTTGGTATTTTGACCAATTGGCAGATCAGGGATCGATATGTCATAGTCGTTTGTCTGCTGTCACCGTTGATTTCATATTTTATAAATGGACAATCTGAGAATTGGTTTGGTGGTTTTCAATTTGGACATATGATCATTCTTCTGAATGGCATTATTACTTTCATTGGATTACTTTTGATAAGAAATTGGAATGTTTCACCAAATAATTTGTCTGATTGAATTCTTCTGATTATGAGCAATTTATCTCCTTTTCATTTGGCTATACCAGTGCATGACTTAGATGCCGCAAGAAGTTTTTATGGTGATCTTTTGGGTTGTCCGGAAGGCAGAAGTTCTGATGAATGGATTGATTTCAACCTTTTTGGCCATCAATTTGTCACTCACCTTAACAAGGACATGCAGGCTGAACTACACGTAAATGCAGTAGATGGGCATGGAGTTCCTGCACCTCACTTTGGTGTTGTACTGGATTGGGAAGATTGGGAAAAACTGGCTTACAAAATGAGATCACCATGTACAAAATTTATTATCGAGTCATATATCAGATTTAAGGGGGAAGTAGGGGAGCAGGCCACTATGTTTTTTCTAGATCCTACAGGAAATGCCCTTGAGTTCAAAGCATTCAAGGATAAGAACCAGCTTTTTGCTAAGTAATATGTCTGAATTCATCACCAAATATTTTCGAGGCGAAAAACGTGAAAGCTACCTATTTATTAGCGCAGGTTTCCTATTTATAATACTTAGCTACTATGGATTTTTTGTCTCACAGGAAGATTTACACAATGGTGCAGCGATTCCTTTTGGCTTGATTGGTTTAATTCAGGTCGTTGTCGGAGCAAATATCGCTTACAGAACGGATAATCAGTTAATAGGGCTACTAAAGCTATTCTCCGAGGATTTTAAGGCATTTGAAGATGCTGAAAAATCCAGAATGGGAAGTGTGATGAAAAACTTTACCTGGATCAAGAGAATCGAACTCGGATTATTTCTGGTAGGGGTTCTTCTTTTGCTTCTTGCTATGAATGGTACCATATCGACTATTATGCTTGGAGTAGGCATTGGTTTATTGATACAATGTGCTCTCATGCTGGTTTTTGACCTATTTGCAGAATTGCGTGCCAGGGAATATTTGCGTGAAATGGATCGTGTCCAAAGGAAGTTATAATATCTTGTCGAGGTAAGCCAATCCAACAGTTGATCTCAAATGCATCGAATCTCCGGATCGAAGCTTTAGTTCAAATCCTAATGTATAATTCCCTAATTCACAATCGATTCATTACCTTCGTCATGATACAATAACCAAGAGACTTCTTGCGTCTCTGAAGAGAACTTACGACTACTGATGACTAAACGACGGCGAAGAAAGCGGAAAGCTCCTGCTTTTAACATAGATCTTGATGACATCCGTATTCAGCGGATTATGGCCATTTCATTAATATTTTTGGCCGGTTATTTATTCATTGCATTTATTTCTTATTTGTTTACGTGGCACATCGATCAGGATAAAGTCCTCGATTTCAGTTGGGTAGCCCTGTTATCCAACGAACATGAGATGGCCAATTGGATAGGAAATCTGGGTGCTGTGGTTTCCAATATGTTTTTCTATTGGGGCATTGGATTATCCTCTTTCATTGTTCCCGTCATCTTTGCCTATTGGGGGCTTAGACGATTACAACCTTCCAAGTTTGAAAAACGTGAAAATTTAGAGTCTTATCTAGTAGCTGGAGGTATAGTCACGGCTGTCTTTCTCGAATATGTTTTTTCAGGAGCTTCATTTTCGTGGGGTGGAGCTGTAGGTGAAGTAATTTGTAATTGGATGTATTCATTCTTAGGAGGTGTAGGGTTGTTTGCATTCTTTGTGTTTATTGCAATCGTAAGTGTGATATGGTTTCTCAATCCGGAGTGGCATGATCTCAAATATTTTGATTTTCGGATATTCCGGAAGAAAGCGCAAACTTCCGAAAGTACAGTTGTAGCAGTTCCTCAATCCGGGGGCAATTCATTTAGTACGAATTCACCTTTTGAAAAGGTAGAAAGCAAAGAAGGCTTTTCAGAGGTTCGCTATAATCCTGCAATGGAAGGAGAGGTGGTGCAATTAGAAAATGAAAGACAACTGGAGTTCAAAGTAGAAGAAGCTGCAAAGAAGAGGGCCAAATTGGTGAAGAAAGAACCACAAGAGACAAAATTGGAAATTAAAGATACGCTTCAAGGTGAATCAGGACCTTCGGAAGATGCTGATCCACCTCCAATGGACAATGAAATTACCCAGGAAAATTCAACGGAAACTGAGCCCTATGATCCGACGATGGATTTGTCCAATTTCAAGAATCCCACTGCCGATCTGCTGGATGACTATAATGAACAGAAAATAGAAGTAGACAGAAAGGAACTTGAGGCGAACAAAGATCAAATCATCAATACGCTCCGGAACTATAAAATTGAAATCACCAAAATCCGGGCTACGATTGGTCCAACGGTTACACTTTATGAAATCGTTCCTGCCCCAGGCGTAAGAATCTCAAAAATCAAAAACCTGGAAGATGATATTGCTCTGAGTTTGGCAGCCCTTGGCATAAGAATTATAGCCCCCATTCCTGGAAAAGGAACTATAGGGATTGAAGTACCGAACAAAAAGAAACAAATCGTTAGTCTCAAGGAGGTACTCGCTTCAGAGAAATTCCAAAATGCCAAAATGGATCTTCCTCTCGGATTGGGTAAAACTATTTCTAATGATGTCTTCATTGCTGATTTGGCTAAAATGCCACACTTGCTGATCGCTGGTGCCACAGGGCAGGGTAAATCTGTAGGAATAAATACGATCCTGACATCATTACTTTTCAAAAAACACCCATCACAGATAAAGCTAGTACTTATCGACCCCAAAAAGGTCGAACTATTCCCTTATGTGAAACTCGTTAAGCACTATTTGGCGTATTTACCCGGTTTGGATGAACCTATTGTCACGGACACAACAAAAGTGGTGCACACATTCAATTCTCTTTTAATTGAAATGGATGAACGTTACAATCTATTGAAAAAAGCCAGAGCCCGAAACATAAAGGAATACAACGACAAGTTTGTATCTCGCAAACTCAATCCCAACAACGGGCACAAGTTCATGCCTTATATCATTTTGGTAATTGACGAGTTTGCAGATCTGATCATGACCGCAGGTAAAGAAATTGAGTTGCCAATTGCAAGACTTGCGCAACTTTCGCGTGCAGTCGGCATCCATTTGATCATAGCGACACAACGTCCTTCTGTCAACATCATTACAGGTGTTATCAAGGCCAATTTCCCTGCTCGGATAGGGTTCAAGGTGACTGCAAAGGTGGACTCGAGGACTATATTGGATACAGGAGGAGCAGACAGATTAATTGGTCGCGGAGATATGCTTTTAAGTTATGGAAGTGATCTGATACGTCTACAGTGTGCATTTATCGACACTCCGGAAGTGGAACGCGTGATCGACTTTATAGACGAGCAGCAGAGTTATCCAATTCCGTATCTGCTGCCTGAGTATAGCGGCGATGAAGACAAGATAGGCGGTGGCTTCAATGTCAACGAGATCGATTCCAATTTTGTGGATGCTGCGCGACTAGTGGTGCAGAACCAACATGGGAGCACATCCATGATTCAACGAAGGCTTAAACTCGGTTATAATCGGGCAGGTCGGATCATGGATCAACTAGAAGCTGCAGGAATTGTTGGCGGAAGTGCAGGTAGTAAACCAAGAGAAGTTTTTATGCATGACGAGGTCGAATTGGAACGATATTTGGAAGATCTAGCAATTAGGAAATAGGAGGCAACCTTGTGTTAGATGTCACAAGGAATATTTAAACCCGAGAAGCATTTATTTGCTACTCGGGTTTTTTCATTATTTATAATAACTTGATCGCGAGGATGTATAATGATGTATAGCCCTACATATTTTTAAGAATGCCTAGAATAGTAACAATTGTATTGGTTTTGATTTTGTTTGCCTGCAAACCAGTAGGAACTGAAAACGTCCATTTGCAGGAATTTGAGTTTATACCTTTTTCATTGCTGGCAGAATTACCTTATGCGGTGAGGGAGACTTCAGGATTATCTAAGGATAAACTTGTGATGTGGACACACAATGATAGTGGTCATAGCCCGGTATTGTATCAGTTGTCAGAAACAGGGCAATTGGAAAATCAGGTCTGGATAAGAAAAGGAAGCAATACAGACTGGGAAGAGATCACTAGTGATGGAGAGTTCATGTATATAGGTGATTTCGGTAACAACCTTGGGACCAGGAGAAATCTTAGAATTTTTAAATTGCCCTTGAATAATCTGGCATCCAAAGAAGCTATCATAACGGATACCATACAATTCAGATATCCGGAGCAAGACGAATTTCCTGGCTCCTACAACCACAACTTTGATTGCGAGGCTTTTATTAGTTATGGGGATAGTCTGTACCTTTTTACTAAAAACTGGCAAGACCATGGGTGTAGCCTTTATGCACTTCCAAAAATCAGCGGGACCTATGATTCCAGACTTGTATCTCAATTCAATACTAAAGGAGTAATCACAAGTGCAGCAATAAATTCGAATAAAAACCAGCTGGCTTTGGTCGGATATAACTATAGTGGTGTGATGGATCCATTCATATGGTTATTTTCGGACTTTGAAGGTAGCGACTTCTTTGGAGGACAAGCAAAACGATACAATCTACAGATGCAGCGTCAGACAGAAGGTGTTGAATTTTTAAATGATTCTACACTAGTAATAAGTTCTGAACGAGGAACGAACGGTGCAGCGTCCTTGTTCGAAATTCCCATTGCACAATGAATATCTATATCATCTAAATAATAAGAATGGATAAAAGAATGTATGATGTCGTCATCTTAGGTGCGACAGGATTTACCGGTAGACTTGTTGCAGAATATTTTCTTGCTCAATATGGTCTTGATGGAGATTTGAAATGGGCTATTGCAGGTCGTAATGAAGGTAAACTTGAATCGATTAAATCATTGTTAGGTAATGATAAAATTCCACATGTGGTCGCGGATTCCGGATCAACTGAAGATTTACATAACCTTGTTCAAAGTACGAAAGTAGTTTGCACGACTGTGGGCCCCTATGCATTATATGGGTCAGGCCTTTTAGCGGCATGTGTTGAGCATGAAACACATTATTGCGATCTGACTGGTGAAGTGCAGTGGATGAGAAAAATGATCGATGGACACCATGATATAGCAGCGAAGAAGGGAGTCAAAATTGTACATACATGTGGTTTTGATTCCATACCATCAGATATGGGCGTCTATTTTATGCAAAAGGAAATAAAAGAAAAATCTGGAAAGTTTGCCAAGAAAATCAAGATGCGGGTAAGATCCATGGTGGGAAAGTTCAGCGGGGGTACAATAGCCAGCTTAAACAATGTCCTTAGTGAAGCTGCTGAAGACAAATCCATATATAAAATTCTGAACAATCCATATGGTTTGAACCCTCAGGGAGAACAGGATGGTCCTGATCAGAAAGATCTTATGAAAGTTGTATATGACGATGAGATTAAACAATGGATATGTCCGTTTGTCATGGCAGGGATTAATACTAAAGTAGTTCGGAGAAGTAATGCTCTGATGGATTACCCATATGAAAAATCGTTTCGCTATGATGAGGCAGTAGCTACTGGAGATGGCTTTAAAGGAAGAATGAAAGGAATGGCAACCACTGCGATTTTAGGTTTATTAATGGGAGGCAAGCCCGGTTCATTTATGAGTAATGTTGTTGGACGTTTTCTTCCTAAGCCGGGAGAAGGCCCTAACAAGGAAGAGAGGGAATCCGGATTCTTTGTTCTGGATTTTTATGCTGTAATGGAGGATGGAAAGATGATCAAGGGTAGAGTAACCGGTGACAAAGATCCTGGTTATGGTTCAACTTCAAAAATGTTGGGTGAAAGTGCAGTATGTCTTGCTAAGGATAAGCTTTCTGATATCGGTGGTATATTAACACCTTCGGCAGCAATGGGAGATGCCCTTCTACAGCGATTACAGGATAATGCGGGATTGACTTTTGAACTAAAGTCTAAATAATATTGTCTTCCAACTACGCATTCCTTGAAGCAAGAATCTTGTTGATGTATTTGCCCAGAATGTCAAACTCTATATTGACCAAATCTCCTTTCTGGAGTTGGTTGAAAACTGTGTTTTCATAGGTATAAGGAATGATGGCTACCGAAAAATCATTCCAATTTGATTTTACGAGTGTAAGACTGGTTCCATCAATAGTTATAGAACCTTTGTCAACGAGTAAATTATTGTATTCTGTATCCGCCAGTTCAAACTCGTAAATCCAACTTCCTTCAAGACTTTCAACATTTATACATTTGGCAACAGTATCGACATGACCCTGAACAAAATGTCCATCTATACGGGCATCAGCCTTCATACATCTTTCTAAATTGACCTTAGATCCTATATCTAACCCACGTAAGTTGGATCTCTTGAGCGTCTCTTCAATAGCAGTGACTGTATGTCGATTATTTTTTTGATCTACAACGGTCAGACACACTCCATTGTGTGCAATAGATTGGTCAATTCTCAATTCGGAAGAAATTGGAGATTCTATCGTAAAATGTTGATTGGTGCCTTCTTGTTCGATTTTCACAATCTTGCCAAGACATTCAATGATTCCGGTGAACATGGGTTTTTATCTGTTGAGAAATTACTTACTATTTCTAATCAATTGAATAAATCCACTTAGGATTTCCATTTGTTCTTCAATGCCGTCCAGATTGGCTTCAAAAACCCGGCAAATATAATAGTACGCTCCTGAACTCAATTCCTTGCCGTTAATATCAAGACCATCCCAATTAATATCCGGATTCTCTGTTTCAAAAACGAGATTACCCCATTGATTATAAATTTTCATCTCTATTCGATCAATATATCGGTATGGATATGGCACAAAGAAATCATTACTGCCATCCAAATTTGGCGTAAAAGCATTTGGCAATGAATACGCAGGACAATTGTCAATACATATTATTGGACCTGGCTCACTTTCATTACCATTGATGTCTGTTGCTGAAATATAATAGCAACCTCCTCCGGATGAAATAGCAGTATGGTTATAAAAGGTGTCCGTGACATTGTCGATTTCAACAAAGTCTGAAAGGTTATCCGTTCTTGATGGTGAAAAATAAATCGTAAAGAAATCGTTGTCGTCTGACCCCGGACAGGTATTTAAAGGATTATTCCAGTTTAGGATATTGATAATGTCCGTAGCGGGGGTACCCGGTTCTGCAGTAGCACAATTGTTTTCGACTGTTGCCTCAGGTGCACAAGGAGGCACGTTGTCAAGGGGGGAAGCACAATCTTCTTGTGATAAATTGTATAGAGGATCAGCAATATTATCGATGCCATAAGTTCCAATACTTCTGATGTAGTAACAGTACTCCTCACCATTGATAAGATTCATATCTCTGTATGTCATATCTACCGTTGAAGTAAGTAAATTGAAAACGCCGGTATTGTTATCCCTTTTATATATTTCGAATTCATAATTCTGCCATGGTACCATCCCATTCCAAGTCAACACATTGGCTCTATCGGTAGGATTTACATTTAAATAGATAGATGAAGCAACATCCGAAAAACCAAATGGTGACGCTGAACTTCCAGTGTAAAATGCCACCTGGTATGTATAAGCTGTTACTGCTGTGTTAAGACCTGTATCCAGAAACATGGTATCTACGAGACCGGAGAATGAATTACTCACAAACGAAGCTCCTGTCACTTCGCTAAAGCCAGAACTGGTTATCCCTTCGGCACTTAATAATTGATATCGGTAAGGGCCAGGGTTCGCGATCGTATCTAATTCGATTGGTTCAGGTTTTGTCCAGATTATTTCCATTTCACCATTGGCCATATCGGTGTTCAGGACAGATGCATTGGTTATCAAAGGCAGGTCACGTCCTATTTGAACACATCTTTCTTCTGAGGGGAGGCTTTCTACAAAATTGAATGCATTGCCAGCCAAGGTCAGACGTGCAAATTCCGCAACAATTCGATAGCAATAGGTTTGGCCTTTTTGAATATCCTGATCAAGGAATACGTAACGATCTCCTCGCATTTCGAGAGTCGAAAAAGCGACCCTTTCATATCCACGTCCTTCTAATCCGGGTGAACAAGTATCTAGAGGAAATTGATTACTGCCTATCCTTCGGTATACACTGAAACCTCTGAAATAATCTTCCATGGTCATTTCACAGAAGTATGGTTTATGCCAGGTAACCGTAATACTATCTAAAGATGCCTGTTCGATGATAACATCCTCTGGCGGAGGTCCGACAACTTTGATCTTTAACGTTTTCAAAGTTGAAAGACCGGTGGTATCCTTATCATTATCCGTTCCCTTGAATACCATTGTATATGGTTGACCTAGAATGTGATCGCACGAAGGAATCCACTCAAATATTCCAGTCAATGGACTATCCTGATAACCATCGAGCACTGTGAAAGTAGCGGGTTGATCATCCATTAATAATGGGCCTCCAATAGCAGAAAGTCTAACTTTCTGATCTATATCAGGATCAGAAACCGTCACCTCTACACGTGCTGTTTCACCAGCAATAACGCATATTT
>JAHHJQ010000251.1 GCA_018680005.1 Bacteroidia bacterium
TTGGAGCTTTGTATACTTTCCATCATTGCAGAAAAGGAAGCATATCCTTCAGATATCATAAAGAAGCTGAAGGAGTCAGAGTTGATCATTGTAGAGGGTACCCTCTATCCACTGTTAACCAGACTAAAAAATGCCAGTCTTCTCTCGTATAATTGGAAGGAATCCAAGACCGGACCGCCTCGAAAATATTATTCCATTACCGATGAAGGTCATGAGTTTCTCAAAAACCTTCTACTGACATGGAACAACTTATCGGAAGCCGTAAGCAACGCAACACAAAAACTTAAAATCGCCTAATTAACTGAATTTCAATCCACCGCAAAATCTATCACGATGAATAAAATATTAAATATTAACCTCGGAGGCATACCTTTCGTCATTGACTTGGATGCTTATGAACATCTCTCAAATTATCTTGAGACGATTGAATCACATTTTTCCCATTCCGAAGGTTTTGAAGAAATAACCAGCGATATAGAAGCCCGATTGGGTGAGCTCTTCCAGGAAAGACTTGGCAAACGTGAGATCATTATCGTTTCTGATGTACAAGAGACGATAGCTGTCATGGGTACACCTGAAGAATTTGGAGCAGAGGCATCATTTGACGCCGAAGAAGCACGCAGCCATAGTGCAAAGAGTGGAAAGTCCTATCATACCGGCAGAAAACTATTCAGGGATCCTGATGACAAACAAGTCGCAGGAGTGGCTGCAGGTTTAGCTGCCTACTTTGGTGTTGAAGATCCAATCTGGGTGCGTTTGGGATTTGTAGCAGCATTTATGTTTGGAGGATTTGGATTACCCTTGTATATCATACTCTGGATTATCACACCAGAAGCATTGACTTCAGCGGACAGACTGGCTATGCGTGGTGAGAAAGTCGATGTCAATAACATGGCAAGGATCATAGAGGAAGAAATTCATGATATAGCAGATAAGATCACTGACTTTGGTTCAGATATCGTGGACCGAAAAAAAAAAGTAAAGATGAAGAGGAAGAATACAGTGGATTCGGATTTCGATCCCCCATTGAGAAAGGGCTTTCTCTGGTAGCAAAAATAATAGTCGGAGTTGTCAAAATCCTGAAAAAAGTGATAGCTCCGATCCTCTATATCATTGGTGGCATTATCTTCTTTGCACTTCTTGTTTCCTTACTAGGAATTTCAGCCGCCATGATCGCCATGGTTCCCAATGTTCACTTTTTTAGCTATGGCCCACCGGCATTGTCTTACTTGTCGCTTGCTAATGGCATTTTTATCCTGGGAATCCCATTAATATTTCTTGTACTTACTGCGGGTAAATTTCTTTTCAAATACAAAATGAATTCAGCCGTCATCATTGGTTTGTGGTCATTCTGGGCTGTGAATTTATTTTGCCTCGTTTCCATAGTGGGTAGTACAAGTAAAGATTTCAAAGTCAACACGGAAACCTCAACGGGTATAATCAATGGACTGCACGACGCAGAAACCCTGCACATTCACCTCAAGAAAGATGCACCTATCCGTTCGGTAATCAATCTTGGAGATGATATCGAATTTGCCGGAGATGAGCTAAGAATCAGTGATTTCCATATCGACGTGGTCAAGGCAGATAACAATGACTATGAAGTAGAATTGGTGAAATCCTCATGGGGCAACAATATAGTAGACGCTGACCAATATATAAGCGATGCCGAGTATGATATAGAAGTCAAAAACAATCATGTATATCTCCCTGAATCTTATGTCATCAACAGAGGAGGAAAGTGGCGTGATCAGGATATCCGAATCATCTTCAGAGTACCTGAAGGTAAAAAGATTGCCTTTGGTGAAAATATCAGATCGAAGCACATTTCAAAAATGGAAATCGATCCGGCATATTCCAGAATTATTAACAGCAAACGAAATGAATGGACCATGGGTGATGAAGGTCTGACCAATGAAGCAGCCAGAAAAGAAAAGATGGAGGAATTTTCAGATTTTGATAAACTGGATATCAGTGGCAATTTTAGAGTGTATGTAGAACAAGATGATAACTATGATATAAGAATCGTTGGCGAAGAGAGCCCGCACTACCCCATCGAATTTGACAAAGCAGGTGGTCTTCTTGAAATCAACTATCCGCGAAAAAGAGGCAGGGATCCGATTAAATTATATATCAAGATGCCTTTATTGGAATCTATTGCACTGGAGAATACGAATGATGTCAAGATCCTTGATTTCGAAGGTGAATCAATGTCTATCTCCAATGAAGGAAGAAATACCGATATCAAGGTTTATGTCGAAGTCAGTAATATAGATATAGAAATGGAAGGCAATATGTCCGAAATAGAATTGCATGGCGTTGGAGAACAACTCAAGGCAAAACTAGGTAACCATACCATCCTGGATGCTGCACAATTCAAGACTGTAGATGCAATCGTTTCGGGAGAACATACCGGCGAGGTCATCGTCAATGTTTCCGGATCTTTTGTTGATCAAACCGAACATGCGGAGAAAGTGAAGAATCTCTATGACTTGATCAGGGAGATTAAAGAAGACAAGACATCAGAAATTGAAGTGGATCTTAACGACCTGAAAGATCTTAAAAAGCTCAAAAATCTTAAGAAAGAGATAGAAGAGGCTGTCAATTCTGAAAAACAATAATGCTTACGAGGTAAAGAAGCTCATCCTATTTGGATAGATTTTTTCTTTAGTTTACTTGAAGAGCCGTTCTTTATTGAATGGCTCTTTTAGTTTTTTCGAATCAATAGCGTGAGATTTCGTTGCGTGCGCCTCAACAGCATTACTGAAAATTTGATCAAACTTTTTTGGAAGCTTCGCCAGTACCTCCATATGATCGCAAGTGATAGGATGCTTAAAAGAAAGACGATATGCATGGAGATAGAGTCCCTTCCCCTTTAAGATCAAACCTGACTGACCATATTCTTTGTCACCCAAGATCGGGTTACCCATTTCAGCCAAATGAATTCTTAACTGATGTTTTCTTCCAGTCTTTGGATTTAGCTGTACCAAATTCAAAAAGCCATACTTCTTTGATTCTTCCCTGGCTAACAGTGTATAATTTGTAGTTGCACTTTTATAGTTCACCATTGAATTCATACATCCTTCGTGATGCATATCTCCAACTGTGATTGCGATATAGGTTTTATCCACTTCTTGATTTTGAAACATTTTATTCAATGCAACTACTACACTGGACGTTTTGCCAATCATCAAAGCTCCCGATGTCGGATGATCAAGTCGATGAATGGGTTCAGGATTCGCCAGTGCGTCCACCTGAGACGACTGTTTTAAATTTAGGACTAACGCATTTTGAATCGTCCAATGTCTGTTACCACTAACCGTTATTCCGGCAGGTTTATGAATTATTGCCAGATAATCGTCTTCATACAGGACTTCAAGGTCAAGATTTATCGGCTTTGATTGCTTTTCGATTCTGTGTAAAGAGATGACTTCGCCACCCTTTATATGATCACCGGAATTTCCAATTTCTCCGTTGACCCTGACCATTC
The DNA here is from genome assembly GCA_018680005.1 of Bacteroidia bacterium. Classification (GTDB taxonomy): domain Bacteria; phylum Bacteroidota; class Bacteroidia; order Chitinophagales; family Saprospiraceae; genus HDS-20. Next base: position 3,491 of record JAHHJQ010000251.1, read on the forward strand.
CCTTTTTAATAGCTTTTTTCATTCCCTTACGTGTAGTAATGAATTCGAAGATACCGGGAACATAATCTGAGAGCCGAGAAGCTTCAGATAAGGACGGAACGACATGATATTCGGTTTTGCTCATGTATACCTAAGGTAATCAATAATAAGGGTATCTATTATTCAACATCCTAAATGAGAATGGTATAGTTCTGGAAGTCATATTAATTGTATGACTCATATGAAATGGAATTCCAAGCACAACGAATTCGTAATTAAATGCGGATTTGTAATAATGGCCCTAACGATATTTTCAGGGGTTATTGTAGCTTATGTAGCAGGTGAAGGTGTTCTCATAAAAAGCGATGCAGAAGGATACTATGTCCATCTAAGGTCATTTATTATCGATGGTGATTTTCACTATTACAACGAATACACTGAATACTGTAAACAAGGATTCAGGAAGTACGCCGAACATGTTACACCAACCGGATATATCGCCAACAAAACCTTTATCGGACCGGCAATCCTGTGGTTACCATTTTTTCTTATTGCACATGCCTTGACCATTATTTTTGGAAATTTTGGTGTTGAACTGCAGGCAGATGGGTATTCAAATATATATCAACTTCTGGCAGGCCTTTCTTCAGCCCTTTATGGTTATGTGGGTTTAATTCTCATCTATAGAATACTCCTTAATTGGTTTCAAAAATCGATAGCGTTCATCTCCGTCGGATTCGTTTTTATTGGGACCAATGTGCTTTACTACCTGATTTCCGAGCCCTGTATGTCACATTCAATGTCATTGTTTGCAGTCAGTCTTTTTCTATCATTGTGGATAAAACATCGGGAATCCAAAGGGAGTTGGATTTGGATTGGCTTCAGTATCGGAATTATGTTTTTGATACGACCCCAAAACATATTCTTCATTGTAGTCATCTTTCCCTTTGTCTATAAGTCTATAACTGACCGAAATTTTATTAATTCAATATGGTTAGTAAAAGCTGCCACCGTTTCGTGTTTGGTGCTTATTCCTCAACTTATTCTCTGGAAAATAATTTATGGTCAACTATTCATGTATTCATATACAGGTGAATCGTTTGATTTTACCAATCCAGTTTTATTCAAAAGCCTATTCTCACCGAATCACGGACTTATCCAATGGACACCTATAGTTGGGGTTGCTATTATCGGAACCGTTTTGGCCACGAGGGTACACCAAAAATGGGCGATTTTGTTCTTGGTCTGTTTTGCTATGCAATGGTATGTCAATGCCTCATGGTGGTCTTGGTGGTTTGGCCAAAGTTTTGGCAACAGGGCATATATCAATTGTAGTTTAATATTTGCTTTTGGTTTAGCATATCTACTACATTCCTACAAACAATTTCGCATTCCGCTACTATTACTGTTAATACTACTAGCATTAGGTAATGTGCTCATATTCCTAAGTTATTCCAGTGGATGGAAAACGGGTGATCAACCTGCAACCTATACTGAACTCATTTCAGGAAGCATTGAAGTGATTCCGGTATTTATAAAGAAACTTATAGCTCTCCTGGGTCTATCCTGATCTAATGAAAGTGTTTGTACATTTATTGGTCAATCACATTTTCAAACACGACCATGAGAATCATCGCTATAAAATTGGTAATTGCATTCTTTACGATTCCATGCTATGGCCAAGAATGGATGGATGTTTCCACCACCCACCTACCCGAAATCGTCAGGAACAATAACAACACGATGGATACCGAATTCGCCGATATTGATGGTGATGGAGACCTGGATATGGTCATGGCTATAGAGTTTTATAAAAATGTGATCCTGATCAACAATGGCAAAGGCTATTTTTCCGATGGAAGTGATTTGCTTCCTAACAAAGAGGAAAGCATCGATCCTAAACCTTACCGGTATTTCCCCTATCATGATTCTGAAGATGTGGCCATTGCAGATTTTGATAAGGACGGCTTGATCGAGATTCTCATCGTTACCGAAGATGACGAAACCAATGAATATTATGAAATCAATCCGCAAGGACAGTTTGATGATCTTTCTGATCGGTTGCCAGGTAAAGGGGTAACCAACGGTATCATTGCCGCTGATTTTGATAATGATGGCTGGATTGATGTGGTTCTTGCCAATAACGGACAAAATTTCTTTTGGTCCAACCAAGAGGGAAAATTAATTGACACAACAAAAGATAGGTTACCTCAGAGCAAAGATGTCACCCAGGATCTGGAAGCTGGAGACTATGATGGTGATGGAGATCTGGATATTCTGATCGGCAATGAATCGGAAAACAAGCTACTAGAAAATAACGGTAGTGGAATCTTCACCGATGTAAGCAAAAATGTTTTTACTACAGGGATATCTGAAGAAACACGAGAAGCAGATTTTGGTGATGTGGATGGAGATGGCGATCTGGATATCTACTTTGCCAATGTAGCTTTCTTCACTGAAAGTCAACCCATTCAGCGATTGCTGATCCAGGAAGGTGGAAAATTTATTGACGTCTCTGATACGAAACTCTCATTAATGGCAACAGGAGGTACAGTAGACGGTGATTTCGTGGATATAGATGGAGACGGTGATTTGGATTTGCTTTGTGGTAATGGAACTCTAAGAGGAACGGAGAATGGATTTACCATAGCGCTAAACGATGGTCATGGAAAATTTGAAGATAACACGGACAATTTCATAGCCTCCGGAATAAAAAGCCTGGTCATTGATGTTGAAGTTGCGGATTTGAATGGAGATGGACGACCAGATATCTATCTCAGCTGCTTCCGAGCACCCGATCGGCTCTATCTTTCTACTCAATAATGCTCATAAATTATTGATTTTCAACTTTTAACAATTAATTTTTCTTTTTAATCAGCATTGACTTGATTAATCACCTACCTTTGTGCCGTGAAAAGTGGTGTAATGCCATGTTCACTGAAGTGTATTTTATCTTTTTTAATTTTTTTATATGAATATTTTTGTTGCAAAGTTAAACTTTGACACACAGGAGTCCGATCTACGAACTGCCTTTGAAGAATTTGGTGAGGTAGATTCTGTAAAGATCATTATGGACAAATTTTCTGGCAGATCAAAAGGTTTCGGTTTTGTCGAAATGTCTTCTGATGAAGCTGGTCAAAATGCTATCGACGGTTTGAATGACACCGACTTTGACGGTAGAACAATCGTTGTTAAGAAAGCAGAACCCCGAGAACGCCGAGATAATAGAGGCGGAGGTGGTGGCTACAACCGCGGTGGCGGAGGTGGTTACAATCGTGGCGGCGGAGGCGGAGGCTACAACCGCGGCGGTGGCGGCGGAGGTTACGACAGAAGATACTAGGAATTTAACCAAGATATTTTTTGTAAGATGAAAAAGCCCTTGCTCTTGAGCAGGGGCTTTGTTGTTTAGACACCTTGCCTTCAATCGCAGTTCTTTACCAAATACGTTGCAGTCCATTCACTTTGCCTTCCAGAAGCTCCACTTCGTTGATAGCCGTATTAATAGTGAAATTCATATAGTTTTTGTTCGGAAAAAATATCTCTGTCATCGAAGTCAGCCCGTCATCCGCAAATACTTCAACAGATGAATGATCGATGAAAATATGAAACCTGACCTCCTCACTATTACGCATCCTCGGAGCTATATGGAAATCAGCAAAATCATCACTAAAATCCGCCTTTCCCGAAAAAGTACGATCCACGAAAAAGATATCATCATCGGCGCTGTAACCGATGCTCACATATTCCTCCAGCTCGTTGGAGAGATGGATATCGATTAATCCAGATTCCGGTTTTTTAAAAGTGAGATCTAACTCAAGAAGCCCATCATGTTTGACAATGGCACCAAGGTCTAATCCTTCTTTGATCACCGCACTCAAAATGCGTGCATCACTCGTTCTCAGTTTTTCCAATTCCTTTACCGGTGCAGACTTGATGACATAATCATCACCCATCTGATGTAATGTCAATGATCTGGGTAAAGTCATCGCCGATCTCCATGCTTCTGTCGGAACGACCTGAGCATACTGCCAGTTAGACATCCATCCAAGTGCGAGTGTACGACCATCGGATTCCGGAATATTGGCCCAGGTCACCAATGCATAGTTGTCTTTACCATAGTCCAGCCATTTTTGATTATTGGGATCTCCAATAAATTGCTCGCCATCAAAATCACCTACAAAATAGCTGGTGGCTGTTCCTCCGTTGGGAGCATCCTTTTGAATACTCGTGATCAATACCCATTTTATCTCTCCCGTTTCTTCAACGGTCATCGGAAACAAATCCGGACATTCCCAAAGTCGTGTATCCCCTTCGATGCCGAATGATCCAGTCTGTGTCCAGTCTTTCAAATCAGCAGAGGTATAAATCAAGGCCTTGTCATATGCTGCAAAGACCATGACCCAGCGATTGAATACATCATCCCAAATCACTTTGGGGTCACGAAAATCTTTTATACCCGGATTGGCAATCACGGGGTTACCTTCGTACTTCGTCCATGTCCGTCCATTATCATTGGAGTAAGCAATACTTTGCGTCTGATAGGTAAGTGTACCTGTACGTTCACCATCCATATTGTGGTGGGTAAAGATGGCTATCATCGGATCTTTGCCATCTGTACCCAAACCCGATGTGTTTCCATGATCCATAACCACACTACCGCTAAAAATATACCCTAGACTATCAGGATACAATGCGACAGGCAAGTGTTCCCAGAATACCATATCTGTACTCACTGCATGTCCCCAGTGCATAGGCCCCCAGCCCGTACTATCAGGATAATATTGATAAAAAAGGTGGTACTCTCCTTCATGATACACCATTCCATTTGGATCATTCATCCAATTCGCTTCAGGTGTAAAATGGAATTGAGGTCTGTGTTGCTCTATATAGACATTTTCCGGCGTCTCCGGGACTGAAATGACTGAATCCGAGTTTCTGCAGGCAAGTAAAATCTGAGTAAAGAAAATACAGTAAATAAGTAATCGCATAGCTATTTGCTCAATGAATTATGTGTGTTTTAATTCTTGCTGGACTGCCATCGCCGCACCTATAATGCCGGCATTGTTCAAAAATTTGGCAATGACAATAAATGTTATTTTATTCCTGATCCGCTGATGTCAATACCCAAAATTTCCATATAAGGTAAAATGTTCTATTCTTTGATCAATTCCTTTTCCAGGTCTTCGAGTGATCTTCCCTTGGTCTCCGGCATGATGAATAAAACAAAGAGCAACTGCAAGACCATAAATACCGCAAAGAAGGCAAATATGGGCCATGGATTGTCTTTGAATATACCTTCGTTGGCATCCAAAAATATGGGTGTTACCAGCGTTATCAGTGCTGCAAAAACCCAATGCACTCCGGTACCAAATGCCTGGCCGTAGGATCTGATCTTGTTGGGGAATATTTCTGAAATAAACACCCAAATCACTGCCCCTTGTCCGACCGCATGCGATGCGATAAATGTGAGGATAAAGGTCATTAAGAATGATGAAGATGCTCCGGTTTTAAAGGCGTAAGCCACCATCACCAAACTGACGATATAACCGATAGAGCCAATTAGCATAAGCTGTTTTCTTCCAGCCCTGTCAATCAGGTACATACCTAATAATGTAAAGAGTAGATTAACACCCCCTATCGCAATAGAGCTAAATAGTGATTCGCTGGACGCAAGGCCAGCCCTTTCCAGGATCTCCGGTGCGTAGTAGAGAATGAAGTTGATTCCGGATAACTGATTAAAGAAAGCCAGGAGAAATGCCAACCAAAGCAATTTTTTATACTTGCTATCCCAAAGGCTTGATTTGACCTTTTCCACAACGCTTTCACGAATCTGTGCAATCGCTTTTGTAGTATCAGCGATACCCATTCGTGACAATATATCTATAGCATTTGCTTCATCGTCTTTTTTCAAAACCAACCATCGTGGGCTCTTGGGTACTCCTAAAACAAGCAAGGTATAAGCCAGTGCCGGAATACCTTCCACACCAAGCATCCATCTCCAATCATTTTCCCCACCAACACCATCCAAGAGATAATTAGAAAAGAAGGCCACAAAAATTCCAAACACGATCATGAACTGGTACAGCGCAACCAACCTACCTCTTTTTTCACCAGGAGCGATTTCAGATATATAAGTTGGAGCAGCAACTGAAGATGCACCCACACCCACACCACCAATAAATCTGAAAAATGAAAACGAATATGGGTCCCAGGCAAACGCACAGCCCACCGCAGATGCAAAGAAAAGTATCCCAATCCAGATCAATGTTTTCTTTCGCCCTAGTATATCAATCGGAAATCCACCCAACAGGGAGCCCAGGACAGTACCCCAAAGCGCCATGGACATGATAAATGTGCCATGAAATGCAGGTGATGTATTCCACAACTCTTTAATAGGTTGATTGGCACCCGAGATAACAACGGTATCAAATCCAAACAGAAATCCAGCAACAGCAACAGTAATAGCCCAGTAGGTGAGATTTGATTTTTTAGACATATTTCGTTTTGACTATTGACGATCCATTACGATTTGGTATAGAATTCTTCTCTGGAGCGTCTGAGGAAAATGACCATCTTATGTTAAGATGGTCCAAGTTTAAAACATATCTAAAATTAATAAAACATCTATTCTCAATTTGAGTATAATTGCAGTACCAAAACATGTCAAAACCTGTAAGTCAAATTCGTTCATGAAGGTCGAGAAGATCAACGACTACATCGCAAAGGTTAAGCATTATCTCAAGGTCAACGAGCATGACGAACTCCTCTATAAGTACGAGTGTCTGAAAAACTTTCAGGACAACTGGGATATTGAAGCGATTGATTTCTATGAAATGTACAACAATGCCCTGTCCAGCAAAATGTCCAATCGACTTTGGGGCGGCCGACGCAACTCATCGAAATCTGCCATGCTTGAGATGATCAAGACGGACAAGCACTTTGCAGATGCTATGTTCCGCGATTTACTTGATGAGTCGAAGTCCGTCGGTCCCAGGATGGAACGGTTTATCTTTCATGCAGAACAACTGGCCGACTTAGCATCAAAAGGTAAAAAACAGCCCCTGCATCACAAACATGCGAATTATCACATTCTGTCTGTCTACCTTGCTTTTCGATATCCTGAAACCTATTGTATTTATGAATACAAGAACTTCAAGGAATGTATGATTAAATTGGAGATCCTGGAAGTCCCCCAAATTTTTGAAATAGGACGATTCTTCAAATTGGCACAAGCACTCAACAAGATGTTGCAAAAGGACGAGGAACTTCTGGAAATCCACAAAGAACGGATCAACGAGGACATATTTTATCAGGAAAATTCGCTTCTGTTGGTAAGTGACTTTATCGATCTGGTAGGAGGCAAACAGTACCGAATCGAGGATTATTGATCCATTTTCGACTCACGGACTTAGCATTACGACTAATTCTATCTTACAACTGTCTTTTTAGTATAGTTTTGCAAAGTAAAACTGGTGGTTACGCTGTTTTATACTGAACTACTATGTTTATCGTTCTTTTTCAATTAACTAATAAAATTCTCATTCTTTTATGAAAAACCCGCTCCAAACATTACTTGGATTGGTCTTCGGAATGTTGCTTTTAGCAACTTCTTGTAAGATGACTACGGATTCCGGAAAAGCAGTCAAAACCAATACAAAAGACGGTTATACGTACTCTTATGTCACCAATGATGATTCCAAAACCCGACACTATGTACTGGATAATGGATTGAATGTTTACCTAAGTGTATATAAAGGTGCCCCTCGGATTAATACAGCAATTCCCGTAAAGGCAGGTGGAAAGAATGATCCTGCGACTTCAACAGGATTAGCGCATTATCTGGAGCACATGATGTTCAAAGGCAACAGTCAGTTTGGCACCAAAGACTGGGATACGGAAAAAGTGTTGCTCGACAGCATCGAGCAAATGTTCGAACACTATCGTACGCTGGATCAACCTCAAGCTCGCAAAGCCTGGTACCAAAAGATTGATGATGTATCTAATGAAGCGGCAAAATATGCAATTGCCAATGAATATGACAAGGTCGTTAGCTTCCTAGGGGCTAAAGGCACAAATGCTTATACCACGGAAGATCGAACGGTATATATCAACGACATTCCTTCTAATCAACTGGAAAGTTGGTTAGAACTGGAAGCTACAAGATTTAGTGAAATCACGAATCGATTATTCCACACTGAATTGGAGGCAGTGTACGAGGAAAAGAACAGGTCGCTTGACAATGATGGCTGGAAGGTATTTGAAACCATGTATCGCGAGATGTTTTCAAAACACAAATATGGGTCTCAAACAGTCATAGGGACCATCGATCATCTCAAAAATCCGTCAATCACGGATATTAATGCTTATTTCAAAAAGTTCTATGTTCCAAACAACTACGCCATTTGCCTCAGTGGGGATCTTGATCCGGATGAGACGATCAAGATGATCGATGCTACATTTGGTCAACTGGCAAGTGCTCCATTTGAAAAAGAGCCTCAAGCAGTAGAAGATCCGATAACCGAAATCCGTGAGGCTACAGTACTTGGGCCAGAAGCAGAATCGATTTCTATGGGTTTTCGATTTGGCGGAACAGGATCAGATGATATTCCGATGCTGACTATGATCGACTACATATTGGCCAATAGTTCAGCAGGATTGATAGATCTTAACCTTATTCAGGCACAAAAGATCCTCAATGGATATTGTTATGTCGATGCCTTAAACGACTACGCTATTCATACCTTCTATGGTCAGCCAAGGGAAGGACAAAGTCTCGAAGAGGTCAGAGATTTACTGCTCGGCCAGATTGATTTAATCAAGAAAGGTGAATTTGAAGATTGGCTACCATCAGCTGTCGTGAATGATCTTAAAAAATCTGAAATGCGTCAAATGGAAAGCAATGGAGCAAGAACCAATGCTATGGTCATGGCTTTCACTAATGAAATGGAATGGGCTAACTACAAATCTAAGTTGGATAAAATGGCGAAAATCACCAAAGAGGAGATTATGGCTTTTGCCAATAAGCATTATGGAGACAACTATGTTATCGTTTACAAGCGCCAGGGCGAAGATCCGAATAAGCAAAAGGTGGATAAACCTGAGATTACAAAGGTAGATGTTGACAGGGATAGCCACTCCGATTTTTTCAAGACTATTCAGACAAAAGAGGTTGCTGCTATTTCCCCAAAATTCCTGGATTATGAAAGTGACATTTCCAAAGGTGTATCCAAAAATGGTCTAGAAATATTGCATAAGCTCAATGACGAGAACAAGCTGTTTACCCTTTACTACCTGTTGGATATGGGTACCAATGAAGATCCGAAGATGGCGATGGCAGTTGAGTATTTGAACTATCTAGGAACGCAAGACCTATCCGCTGCAGAGTTCAAAAAAGAACTCTACAAGTTGGGATGTGAGTTCTCTGTATTTTCATCCAATGAACGGACTTATGTTACATTGAGTGGACTCGACGAGAATATGGCTGAAGCTATGCAGTTGTTCGAAAAACTCATCAATAATCCTGTAGGTGATGATGAAGCGCTGGCCAATATGATCTCCGATCAGCATAAGACACGTTCAGATGCCAAAACGCAAAAAGGAAATATCCTTTGGAATGGATTGATGAACTATGCCCGATATGGAAAAGAATCACCTTTTACGAATGTTCTCAGTAATGAATCTTTGAATAGCCTGACTTCTGATGAATTACTTGCGTTGGTTAAATCCATACCATCTACAGAGCATCGGATCATGTATTATGGACCAAAGGATTTGGCTAATTTGACAAAGGCCGTCAATGAATATCACATCACCCCGGAACGATTGAATGAAGCGCCTGAAAGAAAGGTTTTTGCAGAATTGGACACCGATGACCCTGAAGTATTTTTTACCAATTATGACATGGTTCAGGCTGAAATAATATTTAATCATAAAGGTCAAAAGTTTGACAAATCGCTTACACCTCAGGCAACGTTATTCAATCAATATTTTGGTGGCGACATGTCTAGTATAGTATTTCAGGAAATTCGAGAAGCTCAGGGATTAGCCTATTCAGTTTTTTCCAGCTATTCTCAAGGTACCAAGACCGATAGAAACGATCGCATGATGGCATATGTAGGTACACAAGCTGACAAACAAGAAGAAGCTATGGATGCCATGATGGATTTGATCAATAACCTTCCGGAATCCGAAAAAAGCTTTGAAAACGCCAAGAAATCCATTCTCAGTAAAATTGAATCGGAAAGATTGACGAAAACGAGGGTTTTGTTCAACTATATAGATGCCCAGGAAAAAGGAATCGACTATGATATTCGAAAGGACATCTACAACAAGGTCCAAAACATGTCTTTTGCCGATGTGAAAGCATTTCACGAAAAATATGTAAAAGACAAAAACTATAATGTCGCCGTAATTGGAGATGAGAATCGCATCAACTTCAAGGTCCTTAACAAGTATGGAAAGGTGGTGAAATTGTCTTTGGATGAATTATTCGGATATGAAGACTACAAACCAGAATTGATGAATTAATTGCTTTAAGAGATAGCAGTAAGCAAAAAGGCGCTGAACATATCGTTTAGCGCCTTTTTACTTTTAATTGTCCTTAATCAAAAACTTTGAACCTCCTTTCTAGCGGGCTAAGAATACATCCCCGGTAATCATTTCACGACCGGACTCTAATTCATCAGTAAATTGAAAATCAATGGTATAGATATATGTTCCTCGGCTAAGTGCAGTACCGTTAACGGTTCCATCCCATCCTTCACCCAGTTGTTCTGTTTCAAAGATCAGACTACCCCACCGACTGAATATCATGAATTTATATTCATGAACTTGAATTGCAGGATCAATTGCTGGCATAAAAACATCATTTTTTCCATCACCATCAGGACTAAATACATTGGGCGTATACACTGCAAATTCCTTACATGGTTTAACCTCGACACTGATCTCCTCATACACTTCGCAAGCACCTTTTCTTACTGTCAAGCCGTAGGTGCCACTCTTTTCAACGGTCTTACTAAACAATTCACTTCCATCGCTCCATTCAAAACTAGCTCCTGAGACGTTGGCGGTCAAATAAAGAGGTGTTTGCTCACATATCACAGTGTCCACACCCAGACTAAATGACGGCCTTGTATCCTGAAACACACTGATATAGGTTGAACTTGAGCAACCATTGAGATAAGATGTGAATTCGAAATCACCTTCTTCAGAAAGATTTGTGGCTAAAGTTGCTTCTCCGGTAGACCATTCATAGCTTACACCATTGGTCACCGGTGTCACCGTAGTTTCGTCACCTTCACAAATGGTTACATCGGTAGGAAGAATGATAGTAGGCAATGATTGAAATGAAATCAGGATACTGTCATTTACGAAACATCCATCTTTCGATAATTCAAGACTATAGACCCCTGGAGAGGACACGAGATAATTCATTTGATTGCTGCTGTCTTGCCAGGAATACGCTAGGTCTTCATTATCGAAGTTGAATTCCAATAATTGTCCTTCACATAAAGTGGTATCAGCTCCCAGGTATCCTTCAAGATCAAAATACTGGATCAAGACGGAATCCCTGGCAGAACACCCTCCTGCTTCTACATCCACCCATACGGTATCGGTTTGGCTTGTTGTAAACGATGAAGACTTAGAGTTATCAAACCAGGTGATATCATCAAAAATGACGTTGGGTGATAGTGATATGGATTGATCTTTACACAGAAATTGATCCGGTCCCAAATCAGGAGAAGGTATAGGATTGAAATCGATCTGTATCGTATCGTAGTTGGGACATCCAAGATAGTCCACTGCCACACTGTACTGCCCCGGAGAAGCAATTGTTCTGATCGAATCAGATGATAGATCATTCCACAAATATTCACCACCGGTAATTGTAACATCTGCGACCAGACTATCTCCATCACATAATGTGGTATCTGATCCCAAATCCGTATTGGAATAAATTTGCTGCACAACTTCCAGCGTATCCCTGACAGTACAGTTCATATCAAAGGTCGCATCCACCCAATACGTTCCGGGAGTGTCAAATATTCGAAGACTATCATTGGAGCCATCATTCCAGGAATAGGAAATGGTGTTTTGGTAAGGGTAGGGATTTACTAATACAGCGTCATCATCGCAAACGATTTTATTCGGGCCCAAAAATCCTACTTCAGGATTTTCATCATCGACATTCTCGAACACCCATCCAGAATTGGAATTAGCCACATTAGTACTATGCTGTCCTGCATTAAAGGAAACACCAGTTCCTATCTGGTCTCGCATTTCAATATAATCTCCCCGGACATCCCCATTGACTTTTTGTATTGTGGCTGGATTACCGATACTTGTTGTGTTTAGAACTATGGGAGCACAATGTGACCCCATAATCTCCAGATGTTCATTCACTACTTGTGTGACACCAGAATGTAGGGTATATGTATGCCCAGGAGCAAATACAAGGGAGTCCAATCGATGTCTTTGAAGTATCAGTCCATTGTTATTGAATACGACCTGATTGTAGTCTATCGTATCCGTTGTTCGGACGTCTAATCTCCCCCTACCTGTGGTGGCCAGGAAATTCAAATTGTGCACACTCATTTCGTTGGATCCGGCAAGAAAATATCCATTGGGATGATGAATATTGATCGTCGATGATCCGGGATCGAAATCCAGAATGGCTGAATTGGATTGATATTGTGCAAACTGTGGAGTGCTGGCCCCATCAGCCCTCAAATGGATAGTGGATGAATCCAGATTGATATTAAGATAATCACGCTCCCATATCCGAAATCTTTGTGCATCGATATCATTTCCAGAAGTTGACAGGCCACCGTTATAAATAAACAGTTCGCCATTCATATTCAGATCTGATCCAAGGGTCCAATCTCCGAAACCATTAAGTACAAGATGTGTAAATGTCTTGTTTCTCATATCCAGAATTCGATCCTGTAAACTTCCGAGCAACCTTATCCATGACCAGGTTTGTATGTTTATATCATCATCGAGTTCGATACTTCCGTATGTATATGCTTGACTCCATGAAATGGTAGGTTGATTAGAAACTCCTGACCATGACATATTTCTAAAGAACAAATTACCAGCAGTGACAGTCTGCCCATTTTGATCAAAAGAATTATCATCAAAGAATACATTGTCAATACTGGTAGGTACACATTCTCCTCCGGGCCCTCCAGATGTCAGCGACCAATGTCCAGGATCATTCCACGCCCCTCCATTACCGACCCAATACAAATCCCGTGATGAACCTGCATTGATAATCCAGCCTGTTGTATTTCCATTATTCACGCCAGCAACATTTTCCATTCTTCCATTGCCCTGCACATGAATATCCTGAATCATTGTATATCGGACATCACTGTCATCCAGGTCGGTACTAAAAATGGCTTCTGAACCTACCACCTGAGCACGTAGATTGATCGGTTGATTGCAATTGCCAATGGCCTCCAGGCGACCTATGGTCTGAACGGAACCACTTGAAAACTCATAACTTTCAGCGGCAGCAAGGACTAATGTGTCAAACTGATTATGGGAAAAGATGAAACTGCTTCTCCTGATATCGGCTTTTCTAAATCTGTTATTGACTGAATTGTATGCATAGATATTTCCAGTACTCAGCGCTTCTACTTTATTAAATTGTAACGTACCAGATCCATAATTTTGAAATGAAATACCGCTAGTTGCTCTTATGGTTGAGGTTCCGGCATCCAACGTGAAATTGTCAGAATTAACTGACCAATTCGCTCCAAGTCCCGGTATAGCTGTAAGGGTGACTGTTGATGAATCCAATGATAAAGAACGGGCAGTACCATATCGTGAATAGTATCTGACCAGTTGCATGTCGTGTCCATCTGAATTCAATCCGCCATATACATGATACAAGATGCCTTGCACCTTGAATGCATCCAATAAGGTATAAGCCCCTTGTATAGATTCAATCCGGACATCACGGCCAAGACTTTGACCTCCAGAAAAGATCTCTTCATCGGATTGATAAGCATCAAATCTTAGAATACCGCGATTGTCCAAAACCATATTAGAGCTTAGGTACAATGATCCTGATATGTTCATCGCCTTGCCTGCATTTATGAATGTCGGCATGTTGGTAACATCAGTCCAGGTCATATTGCGACAGAACGAAACGTCTGCAGATAAACCTACGGATCCATTGGCAGCAGGAAATGAATTTACGTCAAAAACTACATTATCAATAGGAGTGGGTATACATGCACCGCCAGGACCTCCACTGAGATAAGACCAGTGACTCTGATCTTGCCAATCTCCGGTTCCTCCCACCCAATACAGTGTCTGACCGAGTAGTTCTGTAAGATCCCAACCAGCTATGTTACCGAGATCGCGGGAGTCAATACCTTGAAAGACTCCCGACATTACATGAATATCCCGGATATTGAGATAGGATCCCGAAATACTGTTATTGGTCGAAAATCTTGCTTCTGACCCTCTTCCGGTTGCGGTCAAAAATATTGGATTTTCACAGGTTCCTGGTGCAACCATCTGATCAATAGCATAATCCTGACCACTTCCAAAACGATAGGTTCTTCCACTATTCAATTCTAGTAACCCAATATCAGAAGACCTATAGATAATTCCAGAGGACATCATACGAATGCTTTCAAATCGGTGATTAGAACCAGGATCTGCCAGGATGATATGACTACCAGTATTTGAAGAAAAGTTGATGTCGGGAAAATCAACATCTAAGGAATCTCCTGTAATCCGCAATGTAACATTGGTGTTAGAAAGTTGAATCTCAGACCCAGGAGCAAAACTAATGGAACTGTAGTCTGCCGCTATCTTAATCGTCTCAAATGGATTGCTGCCAGATCTGGTGTTGTTTCCAGTCGTCAGTATCGAACCTTGAAACGAAGTGGACAAGCTATCAGAAAGCTCATCGGGTATGATGTGCAAATATTTACATTGAACATCACCAGTAATGTTGGTGTGGCCTTGCCTAAAGTACAGGATGTTATTAGCCTGTAGCCGTCCAATTATATTTCTATCCGCACCTGGTCCATCAAAATATAGATTTTGTCCAAGCACATGATCATAAGTTCTTATAGAAGCAGTACCAGCATTTTGAAAAATAATAATTCCTGCAAATGCGTAGTTCATCCCTGGTGAAAGCGTCATATCTCCGTTGATAATCAGCGTATTTGAACTTAGATTTCTGAACGTCGGTTGAAAAAGAACACCCTGCCAATCCATGTTATTCATATCCGCCCGAGCCACATCAACGATAACCTCCTGATCTACATTGATAAATGAATTCTGATCAAATATTACATCATCATCTGATCCAGGAATATCGCCATGAAGAATAGATCCGCCTGATGAAATCGCCCAATGGGTCGTGTCCGACCAGTTTCCGCTATCACCTACCCAATAGTAGGTGTCTGCTGAAAGTTGCAGCGCTGTAAGCACAAGAATTATGACGAACATCAGATGTCTAGACATCGTATTGATTGCTTTCTATTTGACCTAACAAATCAAAATGTTATAGAATTCCAACAGATTCATCAGAATACCTCAGAAACTCTAAGCTTGGATAGTGTTGGGATTAGTAATGTGAGTCGAGGGGTCTTCACTCACGGTTTGATGGAATAGTTGATAGTTCAAAGATATTCCAATACATGGTAGTCCGTTGAAAATATTATACCAACCTCCTTAATACTAATACTTTTATGTTAAATCTTGAATGAACAAGATCCTAAAAGATCTATATCATAT
>JAHHJQ010000254.1 GCA_018680005.1 Bacteroidia bacterium
GGAGTCCCCCATCCTGGATGAAAACAGGAGAAACGGCTGAGATGACGAACGGCACCTTACTTCCTAAATATTATGGGCTTTGGGCCAAATACCTTTCGAGGTATGTAAGTGCCTATGCTGAACAGGGAATTACGCTCTGGGGAATTACACCACAGAACGAGCCTCTGCATGCTCATGATGCTCGATGGGATAGCAATGGGTTCACTCCTGAACAGGGTCGCGACTTTTTGAGAGATTACCTGGGCCCTCAGCTCGTCAAAGATGGTCATCTGCATCTTGATGATTTGGATGCCGGAATACGCGTACTGATCTATGATCACAACAAATCTACCATGAACAATTATGTAGCGCCCACCTATAAGGATCCTGAAGCTTCCAAATACGCATGGGGCACTTCCTTTCATTGGTATGCAAGCTCCCAGTTGGAAGAAAATAATTGGTATGCGGAAGAATTAGACAAGTTGCATGATGCCTGGCCAGACAAAGGAATGATTCATTCTGAATCAAGTATTGATATTGATACAGACGATCCGATTGGTCAATATTGGAGAGAGAGTACTGACTATGCGGGTACTTTTGTGCCATTCGATGTCTACGCCTACGATATCATAACCAATATGAATCACGGAGTTCAGGGATACATCGAGTGGTGCATCATTCTGAGCAACCAGGGTCAGCCAAACCCTTACGACAACTTTAATAGCGCACCGGTACTTATCAATCCAGTTACTGACGAAGTAATTTATACCCCACTCTATTATTTATTAAGCCACTTTAGTAAATTTATTCGCCCTGATGCACGCAGAATTGGATTGGAAGGTGATGCAGTGAACGGCCTAATCTACACAGCAGCAAAAAACGCCGATGGCTCAATTGCTGTCATTGTTTTTAATAGCAATCAGGTAGAACATGAACTATCGGTAACATTGGGAGCTAATACTTATGCAATGCAGATAGCACCGAGAGCTATTCAAACAATTCACTTGCATAATAAGTAAGAATCATCATGATAGAGATTGATAAATATAGGTGGCCAAACAAATATTAAAAATGCCAACTGAGCATTCAGAAATGAATGCTCCAAATTGACAATTTATCAATACTACCAAGTTGTGCCACTGCATTTAAATAGCCCTTTAAGCACTATGTCAACTACGATAGAAGGAGATCGAGTGTTTAACATTAATTCATATGTTCATAAAATTCATTTTCATCGCTTTAGCATATTTAGTATTTGCATATTATGTCTTCCGAGTATTCGTTAGAAGGGACTATAAAATTCATAAGAAACTTTCACCAACCTCTTACATACTGGAGACATTGGTATTTGCAGTCCATGCCAATATGTTCTATTTAACCATACCAACTAAATGGCCGTATATCCCAGCAATACCAGAAAACCTGGAACTAAGAATAATATCAGCCATGATATTTGGAATCGGAATTATAATACTTCTCGTTGCCTGGTTCACTTTGGGTACCAAACCCAGTTTTGGAATAGATAAAAATAAACTTCGAATAGATGGTGTCTATGGATTTACCAGGAACCCTCAACTTTTAGGATATGGGCTAATATTGGTATCTATATCTATATTATTCAATTCGTGGCTGACACCAATTTGGTTATTACTGTATTTAATTACTTCCTATTTTATGATTCAATCAGAAGAAGAATTTCTGGAGCAAAAATATAAAGAGGATTATAAAGAGTATTGCAAGCGAGTGCCAAGAATTTTTGGATTTTAAAAGGTTTATATATGGCTTGGCTTCTGAGCAACAGATCCTGTAGACTAAAATGAAATATATAAAACGATCGCACAACATTGTGGATGACCTGTATATCCGCTGAACCATGGTCATGTATATGCACCCACGTTGAGTTCGTTATGAAGACTGAATTTCCCAACTTACCCAGCGTTTTTTAATCGATCCCATACATTAATCAGCTACAATTATCATAGGGAATAGCCAAGCCCATCACACTCGACCTAAATGCTAGCGATAACTAAGTAAAGCCTATCGTTCAAATAATTTCACATACAGATTGATGCATTTCATGGGTTAACATTTGACCTTAGAAGTGAACTTGAATTCATCACCAGGTCAATTACCCTGAAGACAGAGTTAAACCAATCTATTCAAAAAAGGAACGCTAAAAACCAACACACATGAATCATCTATTGAAACTGGCTCTTATTGTTATCTGCATCACTATGTCCCAAACATTATTTGCACAAACATTTGGAGTAAAAGCAGGCTTGAACCTGTCCAAGGTGTTTGCAAAGGATGATAATGAAACTTTTAGTGATGAGTTTGACTTCAACCCGGGTTTTCACGCGGGTGTAACCGTAAACTTTCCAATCAGCGGAGATGATTTCATTTGAAACAGGTCTGCTGCTCCAAACAAAAGGATTGAAAATAGTAGAAGAAGCGGAATTTATGGGGAAACTGGTAGAAGTAAAGCAAAATGGAATCTTATATATCTTGATATTCCGCTGACGGTCAGGGCTTCGTTTGACATTAGAGGGGCAAAAATCTATAGTGTGTTCGGACCATATGTTGGAATGGGGTTAAGTGGAAAGATTAAAACTGAAAGCTCCTATATGGGCGAAACTGAAAAGGATCAAGAAGACATCAATTGGGGAAACAATGAGGATGATGGCGATCTGAAAAGATTGGATTTTGGGTTAACTATTGGAACAGGTGTTGAGATAAATGCTATTCAAATTGGTATATCCTATAGCCTGGGTCTGGCCAATATTTCGAATTTTGCGGATGACGGTACAAAAATTAGTAATAGAGTGCTGGCTATTTCAGCAGGCTATAATTTTGGCGGGAATGCTCCCCAGGAATAACGGGTTAGTCTGCCTTAACACCTTTATACATTCTCCCGAGAATCGTAAAGCTTAACATCCCACTAGCCATTATATTTCATGTATCATCACCGAGATTACGATTAGGATAAGGTCTTACTTACCATAATGAATCAGTTTGTAACTTCTGATAATTTCGCCTGAAATATGCTCCTATTTACAAATACTCTCCGAATAGAAGATTAGTTTTCTAATAAGTCAGGATGACTACAGAATGTAATCCCCGACTATCCCAAGGATATGCTTTATCTCCTTTTTGGGGCCTATCCAAATGTTATACGGTCGGCCAGGAAACCGACTAAATCATGCTACCTCTAGGTCAAAGTTGTGTGGGGCATACACTGCCTCCTCCTGTTCAATCCCAGGCTTTCAATTGCTTCAGATCTCAGAACCCAAAGGCCCAAGAACACCAACAGTCATTTTTTCATGAATTTTGATATTATGGTAAAAACCAAAATATCATGTATCAAAATCAAACTAATCGTAGATTTGCGAGGAACGATGGAAGGGCACTTTGCTAGTGCTCAAAATATTGGTTTTGCCAAGTACCCAATGCCGTTGCTTTACGGATGACGAGGTAGAGATCTTGACGGCTGCTCAATCCACCGTTTCACGGTATTTGAAAGAATTGAAAATGCAAGGTTGATTCAAGGATAAATAAATCCAACGCAAATCAAATACTGCATCAATAAAGAACATTGGCAAAAAGTGAAATTACTTTTTCGCGAGTAGTATTCTTTTCAACCAATTATGGTCAATTTTAGATGGCCGATAAATAATTATCAAAAGATTAAAGAAATAAAATTTCTTGGCACAAACTGCCCAAAATGCAAGTAAACGAATTTTTTGTAGCCACAAATTACTGTTGTTTGCCGGTATTAATTTCTTTTGTCCAATATTAGAAACACAGAACAATGACTAATAATCGAAAAAAACTAAGTTTTCTGGATAGCTATTTGACGCTATGGATATTTGCCGCCATGGGATTAGGTGTCGGCTTGGGTTATTTTTTTCCCGCCATCCCAGAATATGTGAATGGAATGAGTAGCGGTACGACCAATATCCCTATTGCTGTCGGACTGATTCTGATGATGTACCCACCTTTGGCAAAAGTCAATTACAGTCTATTACCCAAGGTTTTCAAAGATGTGAAGATCCTTTCTATTTCCCTGCTTCTGAACTGGATCATTGGACCTGTTCTGATGTTCATCTTAGCCATTACCTTTTTGAGGGATTATCCGGAATATATGGTAGGTCTGATTTTGATAGGTTTGGCCAGGTGTATTGCGATGGTTTTGGTATGGAACGACCTTGCTGAAGGAAGTAGTGAGTATGGAGCGGGCTTGGTTGCTTTGAACAGCATTTTTCAGGTTTTTGCATATAGTTTTTATGCATGGATTTTCATTACGTTGCTTCCGCCTATGTTCGGTTTTGAAGGTGCGATAGTCGACATTTCCATAGCAACCATTGCCGAAAGCGTTGCAATATATTTGGGTATCCCGTTTTTGTTGGGTCTATTAAGCCGGCTCATTCTGGTCAGGTTAAAAGGCGAGGAATGGTACAGTAACAAGTTTATTCCGAATATCTCACCCATTACCTTGATTGCATTGCTGTTTACTATTGTGGTGATGTTTTCACTGAAAGGGGAACTGATAGTGAACATACCTATGGACGTGGTCAAAATTGCGATTCCATTACTTATTTATTTTGCTTTGATGTTCTTCATCGGCTTTTTCGTTAGCAAATATTTGGGGGCGGAATACGATAAGAACGCCGCTATAGCATTTACCGCAGCAGGGAACAATTTTGAATTGGCGATAGCAGTAGCAATTGCTGTATTCGGATTGAACTCAGGACAAGCATTTGCGGGAGTAATTGGACCTTTGGTAGAAGTACCTGCACTGATTTTACTTGTAAGAGTTTCTTTTTGGCTCAGACGTAAATATTATGCCATTCCGCCTGTCCAATAAGTTGGTAGTAATTTTTAAATAATTAGACTTGTTAAATTTGCAACACCTTGGAATAATTCTGAATTGAATAATGCAACTGAATAATTTATAAATGAATAAAATAATCATCACACCATTATCAACATTCTTTGTGCTTAGTATTTTTCTAATACTCAATGGCTGTGCCAATACTCCTAAAGAAACCGATACAAAATCAACTCAAAAAATTGTTTATGCGAGTGACGTCATTCCATTTTTTGATCATTGGAATTTAATCTTAGGCGATGGTGCAAATGTAGGACATGCGAACAGTTTTGAAAATGAAGATTTCTTTTATACCACAAACGATGCTGAAGGGGATTGGGTTGTATACAAAGCTCCCAATTCCGGAGATACCCATGGCACTTCCAACAACACAAGAACGGAATTGGCTCAAGTAAAAAAATGGTCTCCTATGACTGATGCTAAGTTGACCGCTACACTCAAAGTAATGAATGTGTCAGCGACTGGTGATGCTCGGGTAGCAGCCTCGTATGCTGTAGTAGTCGGTCAGATTCACAGCGCAGATGGACACGAGAACGAACCGCTCAAAATATTCTACAAGAAATTCCCGGGTCATACCAAAGGCTCGGTTTTCTGGCACTATGAAATCAATACTGCAGGTGACGACAATTCAGGAAGATGGGATTATTCAAACGCTGTTTGGGGCAATGACTTTTCAGTTGTTGGTACTAAAGAAAACTCCTACCCCAACGAACCAGCGGATGGTATTGCATTAGGTGAAGAATTCAATTATGAAATCGAGGTGAAGGATGGCATGATGTACTTAACCTTTAGTAGTGAAGGGCATGAAACCAGATCATTTACGAAAAATCTTATCCAATCAGAATATACGACACAAGCTGATATCCCTGAGCAAACTCAAAATTTGTTTGTTCCTATTGGTCAGGACGGCGTGGAGCGTGAAAACGCATATTCAGATGAAGGGCTTTTCTTTAAGCTTGGTTCTTACAACCAAACCAATGGAAAATCTCCGGAAGTAAATATGAACTGGTGTTCTGGTGCTGAAACGCATGGCGGCGATATTCAAAAACAATATGCATCTGGAAATTATGCAGAGGTTTGGTTTAAAACAGCAAGTATATACGTAAGTGATGCTGCAGTTTCCAATGAAGGCTATTTTACAAAAAATGATTAAATCAGTATTCTAGCCTTGATCTTTGCCGGCTTAGATTAAATATTTATCGTTGTTACATTATATGTATTTTGGATAAGTACAACAGTGATCGATCGCATCTTTTGAAAACTTTACATCTCTTTACAATAATTATGACACGCATAAGATCCTCGGTCCTATATTGTTGAAAAGTGTTGCTGAAATGAAAAATTACTGTTCTTATGCATATGTCTGGTCATTCTTTTTCACAATTAGTCTGTTCACTGCTTGCGGTGGACACGAAAATCCAAGAGAGAAAGTCGAGCTAAGCAAACTACCTCCTTCTTTAGCTATCGCGACTCATGATCAACAAATAGCGAAGTATATTCGAAATATATTCGAGGACAAAAATGGCCACCTATGGTTTGGCACTAATGGCTATGGCGTGGCACATTATGATGGAGAAAGTGTTTCTTACTATTCTATTGACGAAGGCTTTGATGGCCAACAAATTACCGGCATCACTGAAGATCCGGAGAAAAACATATGGTTCGCTACAGACCGAGGTGTTGTAAAGTATGACTGGTCCATAAATAATGAAGGCAAAAAACAATTTACCAATTATTCGGATCAGCAATATTTTGGTGGCCAACGATTCTGGAGCGTATTCGCCGACCAAAAAGGTAATATTTGGGGCGGTGGAGTAACCGGAATATTTAGATTCGATGGCAAAATCTGGGCGCCATTTGAACTCCCTTATCCGGAAAAAATAACAGGCGACTTTATTACTAAAGGTACTACGTGGTCCATATCAGAAGACAAGGCAGGCCATATATGGTTTAGCACAAATGGATATGGTGCCTATAAATATGACCCATCGCCACAACTCAAGAGCACTGATCAATCTTTTGCCCAATATTCTGAAAAAGATGGGCTGACAGATAACCGTGTTGACGTAATCATAGAGGATAGCAAAAGGAATATATGGTTTGGAACAAGGTATGGTGGCGTGAGTCGATATGATGGTACTACTTTCACCAATTACACCCATCATGATAGTATTGGCAACAATGAAGTTTGCGCCCTATTTGAAGATTCGGAAGGCAATATCTGGATGAGCTCTGAAGGTTATGGCGTCTACCGATTTGATGGGAATACCTTTTCTAATTTTAGTGAGGAGGAAGGACTCGGTGTTCGTGCGGTGCAGACTATTTTTGAAGATCGTGAAGGACGTATTTGGGTTGGTGGTGGAGGAGGACTCTATCGTTTGGAAGATGATTTATTTATCAATGTTACGAAGTACGGACCTTGGGAATAAAATGGTCGTCGAAAGACGCAACAAAGGAGGCTTCCTAAACCATGGAGCTTAGATGCGGCTTCAACTTTTCTTGTATCTTAATAGCTTCGAAGATTATACAGCGCATCGCCCTCACACTCGGCTATGATTCTGAATGACGACACCAATCAAAATGGTATATAAAAGAAATACTTAGAATGAAGCAAGAAGAATTGTCAGAATTGACGGACCAGGAGTTGTTAGATAAAGCACAAACGATGAAATCAAGTCCTATAACTGATGCGGTATTCATTGGATTCTTGATTGGTATTATAATCTACAGCATTCTGAATAATAGTCTTGGCTTTTTTACATTAATACCTTTATTTTTTATTTATAAACTATTTGATAAATCGAAAAATTATAAAGCCCTGGAAAAGATTCTGAAAGAAAGAAATTTGAAATAAACAATAAGCAAAGAAAACAAATTATGGAGACCAAATTAATTTAATTAAGAATAGATGTTCTTGATGATTATTGTACAACATCACTATTCTAAAAATATATTAAATGGTAAATTCGAAATCTATATTCACTACGATCCTGGTATGCTTAACATTCCTAATTAATGCCCAGGAATTAGAACAAAAGGTTGACGAATATTTGGCCCCACTAGTCAATTCAGGGGATTTTTACGGGACGGTGCTTTTCGCAAAAGATGGAAAAACAGAACTGGTTAAGGGATACGGATTTGCCCATCTTGAGCATAGTATAAAAAATACCCCCAAAACCGTATATCATATTGCTTCGGTAAACAAACCGATTACAGCGGTTGGAGTGATGTATCTGCATCAAAATGGCATACTGAACATTGATGACCCAATCTCCAGACAATTGCCGAATTATCCCAATGGAAATAAAATCACCATAAAACATCTCCTTTCACAAGCATCCGGTATTCCGTCATACAATACGTTCCCTGATTATGGAGACTATGCCAAAAGAGAAAATACATTGAAGGACGTAGTGGATTGGTTTAAAGATAAAGACTTGCTTTTCGAACCAGGCGCTGAATATGGATATAGCAATTCAAATTTCGTATTGCTCGCCTATATCATAGAAAATGTATCTGGTTTGGCCTACCAGAACTTCATGGAAAAGAACATTTTTCAACCCTTGGAAATGATGCATACGAAACCTTACAAATACGATGAAATCATTCCTGATAGAGCCGAAGGATATGATCCTGCCAACACAACTTTTGGTTTGAAGAAAACGGGATTCTATAATAATTCTATTAAAATCGGTAGCGGAGCATTGTATTCCACCGTCGGAGATTTATTAAAGCTCGACCAGGCATTGTATAAGGAGGATATTATAAATGAAGCTACCAAAAAATTGATGTTTACCTCTATTGATGATAATGAATACGGCTTAGGTTGGGGTATTTGGAAACGGTTTGATAAAAACAAGCACGACCATGATGGGGCATCACCTGGTTCGGTGGCCTATTTTTCTCGATATCCGGATGAAAAAGTAACGATCATATTCCTCGGAAATATCAATACAGGAGCGTTTAACCGAATGAAATATGACCTGGCAGCCATTTATTTCAACAAAGAATATAAAATTCCTGAACCGAAGAAATACCTAACACTTGATGAACAATCCTTAAAACACTATGAGGGTAGATATGAATTCGAAAGTGGGAGTTTTTTTGATCTTAAAGTGAAAGAGGGAACGCTGCGTTTTCTATGGAGAGGTCGTGGAGAATTAGGATATTTACTTTCGCCATTGGGAGATGGCAAGTTTTACATGAGGGCGAGAGGTGATCAGATTGAATTCAGAAAGCAAGGTGACATAACAGAAGTTTATTATACAGAGCGATCTGGGACAAGTAAACTTAAGAAAACACAATAAACCAGCTTCGTAAAGTAAGTAGCGCAACTGCAATGGAAGAACCATTAAATAACGACCACAAAATACGTTGGATAAAAAGAGTTATTACTCTGGTACTTGGTATCATTATCTGGCATCTACCCATTCCCTGGGATTTCACTCCGGATGCATGGCATTTGTTCACCATCTTTATTACGGCCATCATAGCCGTATTACTTGAGGCCCTATCTATTTTTACGGCCTCTGTTATTGCCCTGGTAGCTGTCGTCATGTTGCGCGTGCTACCACCTGAGAAAGCTTTTTCAGGGTTTTCCGAGAGTTTTATCCTCCTCATATTAGCCGCTTTTCTGGTCGCCAAAGGCGTCATTAAATCAGGATTGGGAAGACGCATTGCTTTTCTACTCATTCGACGCTTTGGGAAGTCTACACTAAACCTTGGTTATTGCCTTGTAGTTACTGATACTATCCTCGGACCTTCTATACCGAGCAACACGGCACGTTCGGGCATTATGTATCCGATTACACTTTCTTTGTCCCTGGACACCGGATCCCTGCCCACACCTGAAGCGAGAAACCGAACAGGAACTTATCTGATGATGACCTATATCGCTGGCCAAACGATCAGTTCGGCACTTTGGTTAACCGGTATGGCTGCTAATCCCGTAGGTGTTGGAATTGCTGCTTCATTCGGTGTGAATATGAATTTTGGCAACTGGTTTTTTGTCGCTTCGGTTCCCTGCATTATTGCACTTATCGCTATACCAATTGTATTGTATAAGCTCTTTAAAACAGATATTAAATAAACACCGGAAGCGCCACAAATTGCAAACAAGGGTTTGCAATACATTATGACAATGAGCATGAAGGAATGGATCATGGGTGTTACATTTTTTGGTATGATCCTACTTTGGGCACTGTCACCTGTCTTGAATATTAATCTTGCTATTGTGGCATTTCTTGGATTATCGGTCCTGATATTGGCCAATGTCTACACACTAGAAGATATACGTCAAGGTGGTGGTGACGCGCTCGAAACTTTTATATGGTTCGCTATTCTATACATGATGAGTACAGCATTGGATGATATGGGATTTATGAAGACCCTGGGTGCTCAATTAGCCGACTATATCAGTGGCTATAGTTGGGTTACCGTTTACATCCTGCTGACGGTCTTATATATTGCGATCCACTATCTATTCGTGAGTCAAACTGCACATTTGCTGGCCTTGTATGCTGTATTTTTACAAGTAGCGGTCAGTGCAGGAGTTCCTGCTGCCTTAATGGCTTTTATGCTCTCGTTCGCAACCAATTTATTTGCAGCCATTACACCCCAGGCTTCGAGTTCCAATATTCTATTTGTTGGGAGCGGATTTTTACCGTCAAAAGATATCTATAAACAAGGTGCCGTTATTACGGTCTTAAATACCATAATATTCCTGCTTGCGACACCCTGGATAATGTGGGCATCCGAATTATTAGGAGTAATGAATAATTAACTTCTGGAAATTAAATAATTAGTTCAATGACATCGGCAAGAAATATAACGTTGAGGCAGGGATTGGATCAATTTTATAAAGAAAACACGGAATATCTTAGCCATAATAAAAAGGGCATTTCTACAGAGGCCAGAAGTTTTTTTGAGTCACATGACGTAGCCCATGTCCTATTTGGTTGTGACCTCACACTTTTCGGTGAAGGCTCAGTCAAAATATGGACTATTTTCGGCACAACCTTGGGATTTTGGAAACATATCAAAGGTTACAAAGAAGTCGATGCACTTGAGTTATCCAGAGATTTCAGCTTTACACATATAGTAAATAATATATTTAAGTTCTTATTATCGATCCCAGTACTCATCATTAGGGCAAAGCGAATGCACAAGCCATGGTCATGGACAGGGTATGAGTCCTATCTGGATACACCCATTGCTGAAATAAGAGAAGAATTTAATATTCATGTCTTATAATATTTTTCAAATTATTTAGAGAGCATGAAATGAAAGTAATTTATGACAAGCACTACCAAAAAGAAAACTTGTTTGGTGAGGCTTATCCCGAGTTAATTGAGTTTTTTACCCAATTCCCCAAAAAAGGCAAAGTGCTTGATTTAGGTTGTGGGCAAGGAAGAGACGCCATTGCTTTAGCACGCCTTGGTTATAGTGTAATTGGAATTGACAACTCAAAAGTTGGGATTGAGCAAATGAATCAGGTTGCTCAAGATGAGAATCTAGATTTAATTGGAAAGGTTGCAGACATTTATGCCTTTGACAATTTTGATCAGTTTGATATTGTGCTCCTTGACAGCATGTTTCATTTCACAAAAAAGGATAAAGAAAAAGAAATCAATTTAGTCCAAAAAATAATCTCGAAAATCAAATTTGGTTGTTTATTGGTCTTTTGCATTCAAGACATTGGGAACAAAATAAAAATCCTCAATCAGATAGTCGATTCGGAAAAGCAGCTCAATAGACTTGTAGACAAAAAATTTAAGTACTATTTTGAAGACAGTGAAACCGGCCACCAATCCGAAAGTGACTATAGAATGATAGTAATTGAAAAAGATAAAATATAAAACACAAAATCTATTAGCCACCTTACTCCATTGATACGGGGTATATCCCTGACCATTGGCCTGTTTAAAAATATATATATACCAATGATCAAATTCTATGGAAAAATCAGAAAACAATTATCTAGCGATAGACCAAAATATAAACTAGCTATATGAAATATTTAAAGTACATCCTCGGTATAATAGCAATCTTGGCTATTGCATTTATCCTTTTAGGATTTATCAAACCTAAATTATCCTATGATTGCGAAATCATGGTCGACAAGCCTGTTGCTGAATCCTGGGCAGTAATCCAAGATCAAGAGAAATTGTCAGAATGGTTACCTGGATTTCAAAAAATTGAACATATCAGTGGTACTCCTGGAACTGTGGGTGCTGTCTCTGATGTATATTTTGATGCCAATGGCGAGCAGACAGTGATACGCGAAACGATAACGGATATTGTACCCAACGAGTCAATTTCAATGACATATACGTCCGACTTTATGGATATGGATTATACAATGAATATGTCTTCCAATAATGGGATCACCAAAATTTATTCAAGTACGACAGTGGTTGGTAATGGCGCATTTTCAAAATCCATGGTGGCATTGATTGGAAGTGGTATAAAAGGGCAGGAGGAAACCAATCTTGTTAATATCAAGAAAACCATCGAACAAAACACAAAGGACTATTTACCTGTAGAAGAATCGTCTATAGAGAGCAAAGAAGATTAAAACTGATTGCCTCTAAGGACGAGATTTTATAATGTAGTTTCGACTAGGAAAAATAGATCATGATTCAGATATAATTGATAAAATATAGATGATATACAGACTGATAATATTTTTGATATTGAATTTTGGAGCGCTTGCCATCGGTGGGCTATTTACCAGTAAAGGTGTGCCATCTGATTGGTACACAAATATGAATCAGGCGCCATGGACACCTCCGGGTTGGGTATTTGGATTTGCCTGGACTACTATAATGATTTGCTTCACACTGTACATGGCATATCTATGGCCGGCCGTTGAGCATAAAAGAATGATTATAGGTTTGTTTTCAATTCAATGGATACTGAATGTCGCATGGAATCCGGTGTTCTTTCACTTTCATATGGTTGGTGCTGCTTTGCTTACAATAACATTGTTGACAATACTTGTTGGGTACTTTCTATTTCATTTCTGGCCTGATTTAAAAATCAAGTCACTACTTATACTACCCTATTTCGTCTGGTTGCTCATTGCAACTTCTCTGAACGGTTATATATTTTTTAATAATTGACACATTATTAATACATTCCTTTGAGTGATGCGACACATTCAAAACCATAATAATTGTATAAAGTAAAATTAGTTGCAATTGCTATGGCGAAATTGAAATAAACCATCTCAAAATAGTAATACCTTTTATTGTTCTTTGGTAAGAACATCCATTCACTCGCTTCTAAACAATTATACTTTGAAAAACCTGGTATACATTATAATCATAATCATCTCCTCTGGGTGCAAAACCCCCATTTACCAACTTGCATATGGTACAGATCGAGATAACGAAATAGATATCTGTATTACCGATTCGGAGAATACTGAAATAAAAAATCTGACCAACTCCAACTTCACCGAATACAACTTTACCTGGTCTTCAGATGGCAAGAAAATATATTATACCAGCTATGAAGATGATGGTAGAAAAATCAAGCGTATTGAAGTTGAATCCAAATTGATTCAGACTTTAATACAAGACACAGTCATCCAGTCCGTAAGTGACGTTTCAAAGGATGAAACGCAATTGATTATCTCTACAAAAGATCATCATCAAAAGGGTGAGTTCTATATATATAATATCGTGTCAGATTCCAAAATCAGGCTTACCAATAATGAGCTATACGAGGCTGGCGCAAAGTTTTCTCCAGACGAGTCAACCATCGTTGCCAGTATTCAAACCCAGGCCGGCGATTCAATATATCGATCAGGTATTGCTGAAATATTTACTATTGACATCAACGATTTCTCGAAAAATCAATTGACGAATCTAAAAGGTTTTAATGCT
>JAHHJQ010000263.1 GCA_018680005.1 Bacteroidia bacterium
GTACAATTGACCTATAAATTCAGACAATCCGATATCATCAATAATCTGAATTCAATAAAAGAAGTATTGAACCCTGCATTTTTCAAAAGTATTGAGGATCAGCTCAAATCAATGCACGAAGTCAAGAAAAAAGCTTTAGATAAAAGAATGGAATCCATTGAGGATGAGTTTGATACGATTATCTAGGCATCCAGTTTGTGTTGGATAAATCCTCTCAACAATTCAAATGCATTGTCAAAGGAATCGTCATTATTAATAACAATATCTGCCTTGTCCTTGTAAGGCAATATAAACTCCATATAACTCGGCATGACATGATGTTCATATCGATATAAAACATCTTCCAGAGGATAGTTACGCTCAATCTGATCACGTACGATTCTTCTGGATATTTTCTGATCATCCCGAGCGTGCACAAAAATGGAAACATTTAATTGAGCAACAATTTCAGGTACATGTAGTAGAAAAAGTCCTTCGACTACAAGAATTTTTGAAGGCTCAAAGTAGAGGGTTTTAGCTGAAGCGCTGTCATTATTAAAAACATACTCCTTTCGAGTTACTGGATTTCCTTGCTGAAGAAGTTTGATATCTCTTACGAACTCTACAATATTTATCGCTGAAGGTAAATCAAAGTTATGCACACCGTGAGCATCAATATATTGATCTTCTATTGGGACATAATAGTCATCCTGAGATAATACGGTGATACTCTGTTCATCAAAGGCATGCTTCAATTTCCGTATCAAAGAAGTCTTCCCCGACCCACTTCCGCCTGTAATTCCTATAATAAATGGTCGATTCATATCAAAGCTGTGAAAATAGATAATGATTGTTCTTGTTCCAACTTTCAAATAAATCTTCAGAGTTATCTTTTTTATGAATTGATTACATTTGATGCAATCGGGAAATCAACTTTATGGACATCATTCTATCTGTAGCCAGAGGGCTCTTTGGTATTTTCATCCTTTTGGGATTGTGCTATTTGATCAGTAGCAATAGAAAAGCCGTGAATTGGCAATTGATCTTTAGTGGCATATTGCTTCAATTGGTGCTGGCCTTTTTAATGCTCAAGGTGCCTTTTATCAGAAGCATGTTTGCCTTGGTCGTGGACTTCTTTGTGCTCATGATCAAAGCCACGGAACAATCTTCCATATTTCTGTTTGGGGATCTTGCCAAACCGGGATCAGTTTACGGTTTCGCCTTCAGTGTGCTACCGACCATCCTCTTTTTCTCTGCCTTATCATCCGTGTTGTACTATCTGGGGATTTTGCAAAAAGTGGTATACGGTTTTGCATGGCTAATGAGTAAAACCATGAGGCTTTCCGGAGCTGAATCTCTTGCCGCCGCAGCCAATGTATTTATTGGTCAAACTGAAGCACCGCTTGTGGTAAAACCTTACCTCGAAAAAATGACCAAAT
The DNA here is from genome assembly GCA_018680005.1 of Bacteroidia bacterium. GTDB lineage: Bacteria > Bacteroidota > Bacteroidia > Chitinophagales > Saprospiraceae > HDS-20. Next base: position 1,419 of record JAHHJQ010000263.1, read on the forward strand.
CTGAGATGAACTGTCTCATGACCGGTGGTATGGCTACGATAGCCGGCGGTGTCTTTGGGGCCTATCTTCAGATGTTAGGCGGAGATACCGATGCTGGTCGTGCTGAATTTGGAATGCATCTTTTGACGGCTTCCATAATTTCTGCCCCTGCTGCGATAGTAGCTGCAAAAATGCTCTATCCGGAACCAGATGAAAGAAAAGTAAATCGAGATATTGATATACCCCGTTCTGAAGTTGGCAGCAATTTTCTGGACGCACTGGCAAGAGGTACCACTGATGGACTAAAATTAGCTGTGAATGTTGGAGCAATGCTTCTTGCCTTTATGGCATTCATATATTTCTCCAATATCTTACTCGAAGGACTTGGATCTGTAACCGGTATCAATGCCACCATTGCTGAGAATAGTGAAGGACGATACGATGCACTGACATTGCAATATCTTTTAGGATTTGTATTTGCACCCATTGCCTGGATCATCGGAGTCAATGGTCCAGATATCATCGCGATGGGACAGATGCTGGGAGAGAAGACAATCTTGAATGAGTTTGTTTCCTATGCATCACTTATGGAATTTAAAAATGCCGGAGTTCTTGCCGACAAGACCATTATCATTGCAACGTACGCACTTTGTGGGTTTGCAAATTTTGCCTCGATCGGTATTCAGATTGGTGGTATAGGAGCTATAGCTCCAGGGCAAAGAAAAGTTCTCACAGAACTCGGTATTCGAGCCTTGATAGGCGGTACAGTTGCCTGTTTGCTCACCGCCGCGATTGCTGGATTTTTGATCTAGGAAGCAGCAAATGCCTCCAGATGATTTCGTATCTGTTGACGATGCGCATCAAAGTGGGCATCAAAGAAAAGTAGCATTCCTTTTAACCGCATGCGTCCGGCTAAAGGATGTTTGTAGATCAATTTCACAAAGTTCTCCTCGGGTTGTTCGGATAAAAACCCGAGGACTTCTTGTCGAGATGCACGCCAGGTGGAAAAGAGATCACTCAATTCTATATCATTACTCAAATTCTCCTTATTCAGTCCGGGAGGAGCATCCACCTTATATTTTGGAGATCTCAGGATGTGAGCCATCTTTTGTTCCATCGCTCCATTTTCTTCAGAGAAAGTAGGTAATTCCGGATTGAAGCTCAACTTCTTTTTACAATATGCCAATGATCCCTGCTCAGAGAGTAGCAAATGATGAACAATCATCGTAGGTGACCAAGAATGCTCAGGGATACGGGTTAGCTGATCACAGGAAATTTTGGACAATTCATTTTCTAATTCATCCAATTTATCATTTAATGCTCCTAATAGAGCCAGACAATCATCAAGCATATTTCTATTTTTTTTGAATAAAGATAGATGCAATGTGCAGACCTTGGCAAAATCTGTGCGTAATATTCAATTAGAGGATTTCGAGATATGGAAATCTTCATGAAGGGCCCCTAAACGTCATGCAAAAGTCAATAAGCGACAATATGTTGCAATTGACGATTGGATAAGACAAATTTGATCCCAATTTTAAAAAGCAGATACATAATGTCTCAACAACCCACTTCACAAAAAAGAACCTTCTCTGCTGAAGAAGTCAAAGCACTTAGTGATTCGTACAGAATGCTCATGCCACATGAACGTGTTCAAAAGCTCTATCAAGACTTTGAGACCCGGGACATAATGCTGACCAGTTCTTTTGCGGCGACATCTGCATTTTTGCTCAAACTTTTTTCAGATGTTAACAAAGCACAAGAGATATTTTTTATAGACACCGGGTTTCACTTTCCAGAAACTGAGGCGTACAGGACCTATCTTTCCTTTTTATACGATCTCAACGTAGTAGCGATCAAGGCGGATGAAGACAAACATGCTTTCACTGTTCAGGACGAAACCTGGAAAAAGAATCCTGATTTTTGTTGTTCCATCAATAAGGTAGAACCGCTTCAAAGGATCAAAGACAAGTACTCGATATGGGTATCAGGATTGATGGCCTGGCAATCAGATCACAGATCATCACTGGATATTTTTGAGGAACGCGGTGGTATCTTGAAATTTTATCCATTATTGGATGTTACCCGTGAAGAACGCGAGCTCTTTATTCTAAATCACAAGCTCCCCTTTCATCCCCTGGTCAACAAAGGATATTCCTCTATAGGGTGCACGCATTGTACCGTGCCAGGTGATGATAGAACAGGCAGATGGAACAATAATCCAAAAACAGAGTGCGGATTACATCTCTAGTTGTACCCTTCAGGTGGTTTTCTAGCCTGGTGAGCTTGCTCAAAGGCATATCCGAGCTCCAGTAATTGCTGTTCTGAGAACTGTTTTCCTATAAATGTTAGATTTCTTGGTTCACCAGAGGGTCTATAACCCATTGGCACTGTTAAAC
>JAHHJQ010000302.1 GCA_018680005.1 Bacteroidia bacterium
TTTTAACGATCTGGAATCGATATGCAAATGGGCCGCAGATCATGGATATCGAGGCGTGCAAATACCAACATGGGAAGATCGACTAATAGATTTAGAAAAAGCAGCTACGAGTAAAACCTATAGCGACGAGTTCAAAGGAAAAGTAGAAGCCTGCGGCGTTCAAATTACCGAACTGGCCACCCACCTGCAAGGGCAATTGGTTGCAGTCCATCCAGCTTATGATATCATGTTTGATGCCTTCGCTCCGGATAGTGTAAAAAACAATCCAAAGGCCAGAACAGAGTGGGCCATTCAACAGGTAAAATGGGCAGCATCGGCTTCAAAGAATTTGGGTATAGATGTACATGCTACCTTCTCAGGATCATTGATCTGGCATACGGTATATCCCTGGCCACAGCGCCCCCCCGGATTGGTCGATGATGCATTCAAAGCTTTGGCTGAAAGATGGCTACCCATTCTCAATCATGCCGATGATTGCGGTGTAGATCTTTGCTATGAAATTCACCCAAGTGAAGACCTGCATGATGGGATTACTTTTGAAAAATTCTTGGCGGCAACCGGAAAACATCGACGAGCACGAATTCTCTATGACCCAAGTCATTTTGTATTGCAGCAGCTGGATTATTTGCAATTTATCGATATCTATCATGAGTACATCCGGATGTTCCACGTCAAGGACGCAGAGTTTAATCCAACCGGAAAGTCAGGTGTCTATGGTGGCTTCCAGGATTGGATAGACCGTCCGGGAAGGTTCCGTTCGTTAGGTGATGGACATGTAAACTTTGCAGACATCTTTACCAAGTTGTCCAGATATGGATATGATGGCTGGGCCGTTATGGAATGGGAATGCTGTATAAAGAGTCCTCAACAAGGTGCTGAAGAAGGGGCCCCCTTTATCCAGGATCACATCATCCGCGTTACTGAAAAGGCATTTGATGACTTCGCCTCCATGGGTTCTGATCCGGAAGTGAATAAAAAAATAATGGGGCTTAACTAGGGATATGACAGATGGCTTATACGTAGTAATGGTTTTGTGTCTTTTGGTGGCCATTACTGAATGGCTGGTGCAAAAGACATTTCTAAAGCATTTTGGAACCGCCCTTTTGGTGATTTTGATAACGGCCATATTGGCTAATATTGGCATCCTCCCTGCAGGATCTACGGAAGAAAATCCTGTGCCTGTATACATAGCTATTTTCAAATACCTGGCACCAATTTCCATTTTCTGGCTTTTGCTAAGAGTCAATCTCAAAGAAATCCTCAAAGCCGGTCTTCCGATGCTCATCCTGTTCATTATCAGCGCGCTGGCCACAACTATCGGTATTGTCATAGGTATGGTCATTATCAATGGCGATCACACCATTGGAGAAAGCTACGCCCCTCTGGGCGGTATGTTCACCGGAACATATACCGGTGGTAGTGTCAACTTCAATGCCGTCGCTTTGCACTATGATGTGATTCGGGATGGTAATCTCTATGCAGGATCAGTAGCTGTGGATAATATAATCACCACAATTTGGATGATCGCCACCTTGGCATTTCCTCGGTTGCTCGCTCGATTTTGGCCATCAGGAACAAATCATGTAGTCGCCAATAATGGGCCACTAACCGGCGTCGAGGAGGATACCGAAGATCTGCATCCTATGGATCTCGGATTGGTAATTGCCTTAGGAGCAGCTGCGCTTTGGATCTCAGATTGGCTTGCCGGTATCTCAGATATACCATCGATAATCATCATCACCATCATTGCCCTGATCATTGCTCAGTTGCCCATATCACGATCTATCAAAGGTGCCCAGGTACTGGGTATGTTTGCTGTTTATTTATTTCTGGCCGTGATCGGTGCATTTTGTGATCTGGCGGCCTTAGGAGAGATGGGATATCTGGGATTGGTCATTTTTGCCATGGCAGGCATCGGTGTGATTATACATGGAACGATCACATTCCTGACTGCTCGAGCTATGAACATGGATCTGGATACGGCCTCGATGGTATCACAAGCCAATGTAGGTGGAGCCACATCTGCACTCGCACTCGCCAGGAGTCTTGGAAGACAGGATCTTGTATTACCTGCTGTATTACTAGGATCCCTGGGCACAGGTATTGGAACATTTCTCGGATTTTTGGTTTCTGGTCAAATATTACCCTGGTTAATGGGATAGCTATTATCTTGGTGGCATTCCTATGCATACATCACATTTGACTTCACTGACGCAAGCCATCATCTCCGGGGAGGAGCTCTATCTTCATCCTGACAAGGCCATTTTCTATCCTGCTGAACAGACCTTGATCGTATCCGATCTCCATCTTGGTAAGGCGGATCATTTTAGAAAAGCCGGCATCCCAGTACCCGATCAGGTGAACATCACAAATATTGAAAAGCTGTACACCTTAATTCTCGAGTTGGAACCGGAACGGGTCATCTTTCTTGGTGATCTATTTCATAGTGATCTGAATGGATCCTGGATAGATTTTGAAAAGGTTTTGACCGATTTTCAGGATACTCAATTTGATCTGGTCAGAGGCAATCATGATATCCTTCCGGATGCTGTCTATGCCAATTCAAGGATGAAATTATACAACGAAACGCTCAACCTCGGACCTTTTGTTTTAAGTCATATTCCACTCGAGGAACCAAGTGAGGGGTACAATCTTGCCGGACATATTCATCCTGCTGTAGTTATGAAGGGTAAGGCGCGACAGCATCTTAGAATTCCTTGTTTTTATTTTTCAGAAAATCAAGGCATACTGCCGGCATTTGGAGCCTTTACTGGTACTTACAGAATGCGCCCGGAGGGCGATGATCAGGTGTATGTAGTTTCGGCTGAGAAGGTGATTCGGGTGAGATGAAGTAATCATCAATCACTCCACCAACATCATCTTCTGAATCCTATCCTCCAATTTTTCAGTTGACATTTTTTCTCTTAATGCTTCTACCACGATCGGAAAGGCAAAAGGTGTGAATCGTCCCGGTTTGGTGAGGACAATTTCCTTTGCGTTGATGCGCTTCAGTGCTCTACACATGCGATCTTCTTCCAGGACGATTTGAAGTGCTTCTTCATGGCCTGTAGTCTTACCTAACCCTAGGAGTGTAGCTCGCTGCATCAGTCCTAAAGAATGGCACTGTCACAAACGATCTTCGCCTATATCAAAAAAGTGTTAAATAATTTGGCGAGGGGGGGGATTTTTATGAGTTGGCAGCTCGAATAAGAATAGCCGAATTTTTTGATTTACTAACACTCTTAAATTCTAATCGTCATGCGTATTAGGCTAGTCTTGCTATGTTGTATACTCACCATCTTTTCTTGTCAAAAATCCGATGATCCTGTCTTGCTTCATGATCAGGAAGTTGGCTTGAAGCAATTGGATTCACCAACTAAAAAAGGTGCTTCGAAGAATGCAGCTGATAGCGAAATCATCGAAGCGATGAAACTTCAAGTGGCAAAAAACAGCAAAGGGGTTAATCATAAATATGGTGCACCTCAGTGGGATTATGCAATGGTCATGAAGGATGATACGAATGCAGACCTTGCTTTTATTCCTTGTATAAAACCAGGTATTGATGAAGTATCAGCCATTATTATTGTCTATATACCCAATGGTCAGAGTCTTAAAATGAAAGGATATAAGCGGGATAAAATTATTAAATTAAAGAACAAGAAGAATAGCAAGAACAAAGCACTGTCCTTAGAACTAGGTCTGATCCTATTAACTTCCATGGATACCAAAATTTTTGGATCCACAGATTGCGATTTGGTGAATCTTCTGAATTCTTTTTATAAGAAGGGTGGATCCAAATCCTGTTCGACAGATGTCTATATTATTGAAACGGATTGGTACCAATATAATCCCACCTCAGGAGAATATGCTCACCTGGATTCCACTTATGACTACATTTGGTTAGATGTTTGTTCGAATGGTGCCGTTGTCGGTGATGAATCGGGTGGCAGTCCTAGTGAACCTAATGATTCAGATGGTGAAACCAACACAAGTACCTCAAACTTGAATGAGGAAGTAGAGGAAATCACGACCAATAATTTGAGAGAATTCTTACAAGAAGTTTGTCGTTCACCATTATACGGCTGGGAATTGAATCGTGTTGCCGGGGCAGCATTTGAAGAAGCAATTCTGAATGCGATGGAGTTTAACAGAAATACGAGCAATATTGAAT
>JAHHJQ010000294.1 GCA_018680005.1 Bacteroidia bacterium
AAACGTGCTCATTGGACTAATCGCCTTTGGAGTGGCGATTTACTTTTCTACTCGAGTAGATCGCTCTATGGACTCCAAAGTAGGATGGGGTGAGATCTGGAAACGGTTCCCAAAATTTGTACTGGGATTTATCGGAGCTTCGCTATTATTTAGTATCACTTACAGCATTTTGGATCCAAATACTGCTCATGCCTTTATTGACCAGGGTGTCATCAATGCATTCACCAAAAATATACGAGGATGGTTGTTTTGCCTGGCATTTGTGAGCATCGGACTATCCATCAATTTCAAAGACCTGAAAAAGCATTTTATCGGAGGGAAACCTTTGTTACTTTATCTCTGCGGGCAAACCTTTAATTTGTCCTTGACTTTGCTAATGGCTTATATCATGTTTTATCTGGTTTTTCCAGACATCACGAACAATATCTAGATGGGTAATCGCAATAAAAAACGATCCATATTCCTCTTGGGACTAATGGCCATATATCTCTTAGTATTCAAAATTGTACCCTATATCAATCAAAATTCTAAGAATGAAGTGATCAGGTTCGTGAATGAAAATGAATTAGATACCGGAACGCTATTTTATACCGAGAGTGCAATGGGTATCTCTGCGACGCAAGAACTCGTTCAAAAACGACGACAGTAGTCCACAAAAAAATGAACACGCCAAGGCATCATGAAATAACATATTGAAAAATGAAGTGGACCTTCCTTGTTCTGGGGCTTTTTCTTTTTGGTACTCCTCTCTCTGGGCAGTACAATAAGACCATACGTTCTATCAGACCGGGACAGGCCACAGGAACCTATACGATCGGGAAGCGTGTTTTTCAAATGCAACCGGGTGTCCAGTTTCGTTCATTTGATGATGACGGATTGGATAGAAACTCTACAGTGGCCAAGACTGTGCTGCGATATGGAATATTAGAACGCTTCGAGATTAGTGGAGTGATCCAATATAGCGATGTAAAAACTATGATTAACGATGAAGAGTCTTCAAAATCTGGTATCAGCAATACACAAATAGGAGCAAGAATCAATTTGCTGGATGCAGCCAAAGACCCTATTGCCCTGGCTTTCCAGGGAAGAATATTACTGACACTTCAGGACAAGGCATTTCAACGGAACAATATCGGAAGTAAATGGGTCGTCTCCGCAGCGAGAAAGATAGCTCCTAAACTTGCGTTGCTGCTTAATTATTCATTGACCTGGTCAGGAAACGGAGGTGACCCGAATTCTTCTTATGCTGTACGATTGAAGCGAAATTTATCGCCAAGAATAAATGCCGTTGTGGAGATGTATGGTGGGTTAGGGAATTTTACTACTTCGTATGATGCAGGAATCGATTACTTTTTCAATGACGACTTTAAATTGGATCTGTCATCTGGATTTCTTGCTGGAGAAGTTGAAACGAATTGGTTTATTGATCTTGGATTTTCCTGGCGAACAGATTGGAGAGCTTGAATACCTTATTCCGTCATCTGGATAAATTGTTGAATCAAAGCGACCAGTGTTTCGGGGACATCTTCCTGACAAAAATGTCCTGCATGCTCCAATTCAACAACCGGCCCTCTCGGGAATAATCTTTTGAAATCATCGATAACCATGGCAGGTGGCATCGCCTGATCGAGCATGCCTTCAGCCAGCATTGCCGGTTTAGAACGTAGCTTATCCAGATTGCCCATTTTAAGCCCTTCGACAACATAATCACGGATTCGACCATAGGCGGCATCCAGCGGAAATTCGATGGCTGCTTTACATGCTTCTTTGTTAGGGAATGGCATCGAATATGCTCGAAGCCATTCTTTGTCCACAGCAGCTGAATTATGGAAATAGAGCTTTTTCATGTTACTCAGTACATGCTCACCTAATCGCCCCATGGTGTCGCGATAGTATCCCTCTTCGTTGGCCTTTACGACCCATTGAAACCAGGATGAACTTTGTAAGGATGGTGGTTTAGAGTCGGCAGGTGGCACATCTTTTACAGCAAATCCATACCCCATCATCGTATTCATCATACAGATACGTTTCACTTTATCCGGATAGCGCAGGGTATAGGCTCCGGTAATCGGTCCTCCCCAATCCTGACATACAAAAGTGATGTCTTCCAGACTGAGATGATCAATCAGTGCTGCCAGGTTTTCCACATGATTTTGAAAGGAGTATACGCTATCCTGCGGTGTTTCACTTTTTCCATAGCCTTTGTGGTCCGGAACGATGACCCGATGTGTCTTTGATAATGGTGGTATAAAATTTCGATATAGATATCCCCAGGTAGGTTGTCCATGGAGACAGAGGATCACATCACCCTCGCCTTCATCAACATAATGCATTTTGAAACCACGTCCTTCAAAGAAGTTGGGTTCGAATGGGAATGTGCCGTCAAAGGTTTCATTTGCTGGAATCATCAGGAGATCTTTTGAAATAGGATTGTATACTGCAATTATCGTTATATCCGATTAAATTCTGACATCCTGTCCCAACCTTATTACATGGATCAATCCTCAAGCTCCTTTAACATAGCGTCAAAATCACTCCGCCATTCCGGATAGGTGGTCCATCGGATGCTTTGTCCATCACCTCGTCTCCTGGGAACAATGTGGTAGTGTATATGAAAGACATCCTGCTGACCTTCAGCACCATTACTGTTGATGATCTGTAGGTTTTCTATACCCAATTTTTCTTTGTATTGACGAGATATTTTTCTGACTACAGCCATGACTTCTTTGAGATCCTTTTCAGGAATATCAAAGATATTTTCGTAATGATCTTTAGGAATGACCAGCGTATGATATCGGCTGGCAGGATTGATATCCAGGAAAGCGTAGACATGCTCGTTTTCAAACACTTTCCAGGAAGCAGCTTCCCCTTTTATGATTTTACAAAAGATACAGTCTATCATAAGGTCTTAAGTACGTCTTTGACAATGCCTTTGGCCCAGGTACTAAAGTTTGCACGAAGATTGGTCCTTGGATACGGTTCTTTCGGTGCGTCAACCCCAAGAAATTTGCATAATGGCTCCCATCCATCTTTGGATTCAAATATGAGCAATCGTTCTGCCGGTATACTTTTCTTCACCTCTTCAATATGATTTGTGAATTTTTGGATGGCATATGCTCTGTCTTCGAATTTTCCTTCAAAGTATTTATTCCAAATAGATTTGTCATTCAGCTGGATGGCCTTAAAAAGATTTCTTGCTGTTGTTGAATAAATCATTTTGAATAGCAACCGGATTTTGATAGCTGGTCCTGGATCAAAGAGATAAATGGTCCTTCGTACACTGTCATACCATTTCTCTGGATCCCTGACGGTCAGAATGATTTTGGAGTCAGGGTAATGATCTGCAAGCTGTTTGTAATACATGGATCCGGGAAAGTCAACTATGGCTTGATATCCTGGAAATAGAGCATCCCAATCTACTTTGTCACCCCGATATGCGTTTATCCAATGTTTTACTCCATTAGGATTTCTAAATAACTCTTCCATGTGATAGCACTTACCAAATCCCAATTGTTGTAGTGCCAATTGAAGAGATTTAGTTCCAGTACGGCCATATCCGGCTCCGATTACTTTCATCTGATTATTCGTTTTGTATCCTCAGCGTATTGTGATGTGAATTCTGATTAGCTGGTTTATTTGTATTTGGTGGGTAGAATATAGATATAATACCTGATAACGACTTTCAATTTATGAATTATTCAAACCGATATGTTGGGCCCGGAGATTGCTTAAGTTGGACGCTGAGCTACGATATACTGGTTACCGAGCTACCCTTAAGTTGGACGCTGAGCTACGATATACTGGTTACTGAGCTACCCTTAAGTTGGGCGCTGAGCGGAGTCGAAGCGCCAATTTGAATTCGCCAGATCAATAAAATAATCAATCGCCTCGGGATTTCGAATCGCATCCCGATTGAGAAAATTAGAAACATCCATTTTCATAAAGATTTTCTTTACCGGAACTTCCATTTTTTTGCCACTCAGGGTGTAGGGGATATCCGGAACTGTAAGGATCATGTCCGGAACATGTCTTGGTGAACATTGTGCACGAAGTTCGGTTCGGATCGACTTTTGAAGATCTTCATCCAGCGATTGTCCCGGTGCCAACATGACAAATAGCGGCATGGTATCCGATCCATCATCCTGTT
>JAHHJQ010000325.1 GCA_018680005.1 Bacteroidia bacterium
CAATATACCTTAAGCATCACATATATACAATTTCTTTAAAGCGATTGGCAGCGTGCTATTTTTGTTGATTAGCATGTTGGGGATGATAAGATGAAGATATGCGGATTCTTACGGCCGTATTTCTCTTTGGAAGGATTACCTGAAGATTTACTCATGCACATACATCAACCCATAGCGAGCAGCAGTGTATCCGGGATTAAATTCCTGGACCAGGATCTCGACTTTATACATTGCGTTGACGCTTGGTTTATAGGAAACTACTGCATTTACCTCGGTGGATGTATCTTCAGCTACCAGATTCCATTTTTCAAGAAGATCATCATATTCATATAGTTTCATATTCAGATCTTTGACTCCGTTATCCGCAAATCCAATAATGGAATAATCCCAATTCGGTGCTAGATTCCGGAAAGATTCTTTTGCTGAAAATATCAAATCGTATTCGATCCTTACGATTTCAAGTCCATCGTTATCGAATTTGTCGACTAACTGTGCACCAGCTTTATAAATAGGATAACTCTTGACGCCGTTGATACATTGTGCATTGGCATTTATGGCAAACAAGAATGATAAAATGGCAATAGTCCAGAATTTGAGATACATATTGAATTTCGCTTTCAGATGATTAATAGGTACTGTTTTATTACTTACGCTAAAGAAGGGATTAGGATACGATGCATGGGGGATTGGGATTTGGGAAGTAGTAAGTAGCTCACACCAAAGGAGGAAATGGTGGATATATGCCGCGTCGGGAGACACTTTAAAAAATGAACCGGTAGTCGGAGACTACCTTGAACGTGGGAAATAGGAAATAGGAGAGGTCAACAATTCAACAATTCAACAATTCTACTGACGAAGCCTTCGGCTTGTCAGCATCTTGCAATTCAACAATGAATAATTTATAATCAGCAATAATCAGCAATAATCAATCAGTTGCCGCCTTTACCTAATCCCATACGCCGTGCCTGGATGCCAATGAGCGGACCAGCCAAAATGGAAGAAAGTAGTGCCGCGAAGACAATTGCAACGAATATGGCCTGGCCAATCAGTTGGAGTTCAAGTGCGAGCGTGGCGACTACGATTTCCATTGCGCCTCCCGGAATAAATATGAGACCCATTAGCATGGATAAATTGAGGGGTTGTTGGCCGAGTTTTGCGCCAACCCATGCACCCACAAATTTGCCCAGTATCGCAACCGCTGTAAAGATCACCGTTGGCCACACTTCCAAACCTATAAAAAAATCAATCTTGAGACCAAGAGTCGCAAAGAAGAGCGGAACAAAGATGGCGTGTAAGGTTTCTGAAACACTGTTGCGTAGATCCTGAGAAATATCTTCTGCACTTCCTACCATAATGCCAGCAAGAAAGAATCCCAAAATGGCATGAATTCCCAGCCACTGAGTGATCGCTCCGCAAAGCAGCCCCGCGCTAACGATCAATGTCTGTGCTGCCGCTGGCTGTGCTAATGCTGTGGTTTCAACACGCCGCAAAGCAGCACTCAGGACTTTGCCACCGAAAGCAAGACAAACAAAGACAAAACCGATTATACCTAATACAGTACCGACCAATTCAGCAGCACTCATAGCATGAGCTGTCGTGGTGAGCGACATCACCACAGCAAACAAAAACCATCCGAAAAGATCATTGACTGCGCAAGCCGAAAGCGCAAGCGAACCCTGGGGTGTTTTGCTTATTTTAAGATCGCTCAGCGTGCGGGCAACGACAGATATAGCCGTAATAGATCCTGCTACAGACAAAAACAATGCAAATGAAAGCGGCGTCGCTTGGTCTCCCCAATAGATAGTATCCAAAGAGCGAAATATTGGATATCCAATGATAAATGGTATCAAGACACCGACAACACCGATGAGCATGGCAGCAACACCACTGCGGATGGCATGCCTGATATTGACATGAAAACCTGATGAAAGCAATAGAAAAAATACACCAAGCCAAGAGGCCGTATCGAGCATCGTCCATTGGGTTTCATCAAGAGGAAATAGCCAGGATTGTGCAGTGGGCGCTACACGACCAAATAAAGTAGGACCCAACAAGATTCCAGCGAGCATTTCACCTGCCAGCGCAGGAATATTGATGGCTTCACAGAGTGCGCCCAGGGTTCTTGCACCCCCCAGAAGTACCAGGACCTGCAAGAGAAAGAGTAAGATGTGGCCTTCGTCGATATAATGCATGTCAAGTAAAAATCAATTAAAGATAAAGGTCTGAGCAAAATTCAGTCGCCCTCGATTGACCGTTTTCGAAGTAGGGTGAGACCATCGCCAAACAGGAGGATACTGATGTCCACACGATCGTCTGTCGAGAGCCGTTGGTTGAGTT
>JAHHJQ010000351.1 GCA_018680005.1 Bacteroidia bacterium
GTAACCAAACTTGTGCCCACTGTCATGTGGATGCAGGTCCGGACAAAAAGAAAGAGCAGATGTCACGAAGAGATCTGGAGCGTTGTCTGGAGATAATAGAAGCCCACAAGATTCCCAAAGTGGATATTACCGGTGGTGCTCCGGAAATGAATGCGAACTTCCGTTGGTTTGTTGACGCCTGTAGCAAATTGGGGGTCGAGGTTATGAACCGATGTAACCTGACGATCATTATGTCCAACCCAAAATATCACGATCTCCCGCAGTTTTTTGCTGAACATAATATTCATCTGATCTCCTCTTTGCCGTATTTCAGTAAGAAGAGAACCGACAGTCAAAGAGGTGACGGTGTCTTTGAAGATTCCATCGCTGCGCTTCAGAAACTCAATGATGCTGGCTATGGTAAGGAAGGCACAGGCCTAATATTGGATCTGGTTTACAATCCAACGGGTGCATTCTTACCTTCAGATCAGATGGAACTGCAGGGTGAATTCAAGCGACAGCTCAAAAGGAGATATGATATTGATTTCAACAGCCTTTTTGCCATTACCAATCTTCCAATCAGCAGATTCCTTGACTATCTGATCGAAACCGATAACTACGAGGAGTATATGGAAAAATTGGTTGAAGCCTTTAATCCGGCTACCGTACAGGGCCTTATGTGCAGAAATACCATTTCTGTAAGCTGGGACGGATTTCTGTATGATTGTGACTTCAATCAGATGTTGGATCTTAAAGTGGCTGCGAGTAGTCAACATATCAACGACTTTGATATAGAAGATCTTTCAAGTCGGTCTATAGTACTCAATCAGCATTGCTATGGATGTACTGCAGGTGCCGGTTCAAGCTGCGGCGGTGAAATAGCCTGATCTTCGATTCTGCACCTATTCCGTGACTTTTTCGTACCTCAGAATGGGAATTGTAATTCCCATGATCTCTTTGTGAGATCTTTTGATTAGAATAAGAACTTCGTTACATAATTCGTTAGAGATCAATAATCAATGAATAGTCAAATGAGGAAATATTCCATAATCCTTTTACTACTTGCGATTGCCTGCTCTGCTTGTGTGTCTTCTAAAAAATTTACAGACATGGAAGTACTGAAAGAATACTACAAACTCAAAGGCGATACATTGATACAAGTCCAGAAAGAGAATCGGACGCTTCAGTCACAACTCTATTCCACAAGATCGCAACTGAGTAACTCCAGAACAGAGCTTGAGACGCTCCAAACCAACTACGGTAAACTGGAAGAAAATTATGATCAGCTCTCTTTCAATTATGAACAAACCAAGAAGAGCGCAGCCGATTCGAAATCAGAAACGGCCACTTTGGAAACGGAATTGCGTGAATCCATTAGTGAAAATGCAGCCATGCGGGCTGTTCTGGAAAACCTGGATGCCGCGTATCAGCTGAATGAGTACGGGGCTATAGCGGCCAATGAAAATTTTGCTCAGAAGTTGAAACGAATGCAGGAATTGTCGGAAATCATAGAAGCGGAAAAAGTCCAGCTGGCCAACTTATATAGTCTGCTTTCCCCACTTCCAATTTTTGCGGAGGATGGAATAGATTTAATCAAAAGACCTGATCAGTTAATGATTACACTTTCGGCTGATAAGGTGTACAGAACAGGAAAATCCGCGCTTAATACCAAAGGTCGAAATGTAATTAAAGAGTTGACAGGTGTACTATTCAGAAATTCGAACCTGAACATTATCATAGAAGCACATACCGATAACACCGGAAGTGATGCTGCCAACTGGAATCTAAGTACCAACAGAGCTTCTGCAGTGGCCAAAGAAATGATTAAGAATGAATTTGAGCCAACCCGCTTGTCACCATTAGGACGATCATCTCATGACCCTCGTGATTTGGAAAATACATCAGCCGCCCGTAAGACGAATAGACGTGTAGAACTGATCATAAAATCTCAGTCCATAATCAACTAAACAGATTAAGAATATCATAAAATCCAATGGTACCTGCGTCGAATGCAATTCCGTATTGTTTTAGAAATATAAAACTGACATAATGAAATACCTGATCATCGTATTCTGCTCTATGATAACCATGAATTCATGTGCGTCTAAAAAGAAGATTGTCACGGATACAACCCAGCTAACAAGGGTATTAGAAGTGAGCAAATCTCCATGTTTTGGAGAGTGCCCTGTATTTACGCTATCCGTATATGATAATGGTTTAGCCGTACTGGATGGTCAGGATAATTTAAAACATATCGGTTTGTATCACAAGATTCTGGATAAAAAGGTGATGGCATCACTTATGAAGACTTGCGATGAAGCTCAGTTATTCTCCTTGAAGGACAGCTACATGCGCAGGGTGATGGATTTGCCAACTACTTCATTAGCATATTCGTCTGATGGTCAGACAAAGAATATCAGTGGTAACATGGATTTCCCTGACGGTTTTAAAAAAGTTATAAAGGAGGTTATGGATATGATAGATGAAGAAGACTGGGAGTTGAAAAAACAATATAATACCAAGTAGTGCGGTTCCTGGTCTTTCTGATTGCCCTATTCGTTATTGGTTGTAAACCTGCAACGGAAAAGGAGCCTGACAAATCCATCAAAAGGGAAAAACCAAAGATTTCTTTAGGTGACCAATTTGAACTTGAGGTAGGGGACTTGTTGTTTCAGGATTTGGATTGTGGACCATTTTGTGATGCTATCGAGAAAGTAACATTTGGAGTGAATGGAGCTCAATTTTCTCACAATGGTATCATCAGCCGGATCGATAATGACGCAGTTTGGGTCCTGGAGGCAGTTATTAAAGGTGTAGTGGAAACACAGCTGGATTCTTTTCTTATCAAATCTGCTGATAGCAAAGGCCAACCAAAGGTGTTGGTCGGCAGACTCCGGAATGAATATCTACACCTTGGTCCGATGGCAGTCGAAAATGCCAGAAGGCATTTAGGCAAATCCTATGATGATTACTTCGATATCCTTAATGACCGTTACTACTGTTCTGAATTACTATACCTGGCTTTCAAAGAAGCCAATGGTGGCCAACCGGTTTTTCAACTGAGGGCAATGACCTTTGAGGATCCTGACACCAAAGAACCATTTCCAAAATGGGTAGAGTATTTTCAAGAATTGAATTACTCAATCCCTGAAGGGCAGCCCGGAATCAATCCCGGAAGCATGTCGCGTTCCATTTATTTGGATATCGTTCATGCATATGGCAAGCCTGAAGGATGGAGAGGATCTACGCTAAGAACAAGAGATTAGAAAATCTCATGTCACATTATAGTTTACCGAGGTCCTGGATCACTGAGGCTTCAAATTCTCGTTTTTCGATAATGATAGATGGGGCTACCCTGGATTTACAATCCTGGACGCCACATCGCTCACAGGTAGTATGTACTTCCCGTTTTTTAAGTTTTGGGTCTGTAAGGAAATAAAATATACTCCTCAACTGGGGTGTGACTAACAAACCAAGCGTGACGCTCACACCTACACGTGGATCTTTATAGGATGGTTTTGCTATCGACAAACACAGATACTCTTTATCTGTATTCCAGTATTTTGATATTTGTGCATCAACCACCATTGGTGACTTTTTCTTCCAATTCAATTCCTGAATACTAGTAACAGAAACCCATCTGTTGCAGTAGTGCTCTTCCAATTCATTATTATATGGGCTGTGCAATTGGGAAAGATGGAGATCCTTGGTCATAGAATATCGCTGATTACTATCATCACCATTGAGTCTCAGAAAGAATAGATCTTCCAATCCAAAATGATGGGGTAGGACGTTGGTGAATCGCTGTAGCAGCATTTCCCCGGTTGCATTGTATTTTTTCATGAGACCTGGAAGACTTTTAGGATCCCAGACATTGGCCCTTGCCATCTCGCGTATATCGTTGACCAATTCGTTCTCAGGCATCAAAAGAGCAGCTGAAAAATGAGATGCTTTGTAATTGTTGAGTAATTCATCAAAAGAGTTAATGCGTATCACTGTGGTGGCTAGTGGTCTTTCTTTAAGATCAAGAAACTGAAATCCTATTTCTCTGGCGAGGATGAAATTCCGTTGTGCTTCAGTAAGGTTCTTTTGAATGTAGAGCGTCTTCTTCTTAGGATTATAAAAAGACCGGATATGTCTGAGATTTGAATTTTCAGAGAGATGTGCATCATCGACTGTGATATCATATAATTCATGCAGCTGGTCTTCCAGGAAGCTTTGCGTAAAGGGTAATGATTCACCTATGGAAAAATCAGATTTGAATTTCCTTGTGGCCTCTTCTATTTCAGGGAAATGATTGTTATGCATATCCTGGTAGGAGCGAAGGGCCTCCTTGTAAAACATAGTTTCATCAATCTGAAAATTTCGCGCGATCTTAAAAATGGTTGATATAAAAGCATTGACCTTATCTGGTGTCTGAGTGAATAATTCCAACAATTTCTCAAGGCTGATCCCAAATTCCTGTAGAGGGAAAAGCTTGAAAAAGTTAGAATGAATGAGATCTATGATGGGTTGAAGCTTTTTGGAAGCATTCGTGGCCACCATATAGTTGTAGTCCACACCTAAAGCCTGTGCCAGGGCTGTTATTTTATCTGGTTTGGGGTAGCGTTTTCCCTTTTCAATGTCATTTAAATAAGAAGTACTCAGACCAGTCTGAGCGGATAGCTCTTGATAAGAAAGACCTTTTTGTTGTCTTAAGTATCTCAGTTTGAATCCGAGAATGAGCCGGATGACTTGATTTTCATTGAGCATAGAAAAGTGATTTGTATGGCTTATACGCTAAAATATAGCATTTCCACAAAATTTAACATAAATATTTAATAGCGGATATTCCGCTAAATGAATATTTCCTATATATTGCGGCATATTCTTAAACGGATTAACTGAAATAGTCATGCAAGCAATAGCTGTTCAACAAATAGAAACACAAGAAAATATCATGGTCCTAGGATCTATGACACAGGGTTTTGAATCAATTCTTACTCCTGAAGCGCTAGAGTTCTTAAGTGCTCTACATAAGCACTTTGACGCGAGAAGACAAAGTCTTCTGTCTAATAGATCCAAAAGACTAAGGGCCCTCGAACGCGGTGAAAGACCAAATTTTCTATCTGAAACTGAAGCAATTCGACAAGGCAACTGGTGTGTAGCACCGATACCAGCAGACTTGCTGGATCGAAGGGTAGAGATTACCGGTCCGGTTGATCGCAAGATGATCATCAATGCTTTGAACTCGGGCGCAAAGGTTTTTATGGCTGACTTTGAAGATAGCAATTCGCCTTCCTGGGATAATAATATGCAGGGACAGATCAACCTTAGAGATGCCATCAACAGAACCATAGAATACACCCATCCGGTTAGCGGAAAATATTATTCTCTTAACGATAAGACCGCCACGCTAATGGTCAGACCTCGTGG
>JAHHJQ010000355.1 GCA_018680005.1 Bacteroidia bacterium
GTATCGCGCCTCCGCCTGCACCGATAAAAATATAATCTGAAGTGAAACACGTTTCATCACCGTTATCCAAATTTTTAACATCTACCTGCCATTCTCCTTTGCCCAACTTGTGTAATCCCCTGACTTCATAACCCAGATTTAAATCTACGTTATCACAGCCTTCGAGATATTTGATCATTCCTCTGGTAATTGCACCAAAATTGACATCCGTCCCCAATTCCATTCTTGTTGCTGAAAAAGGATATTTTGATTTCCTTCCTTTCATCATCAATGGTACCCATTCAGCAATCTGTCCCAGATCACTTGAATACATCATATCCTTGAAAATGGAATACTGAGTCATCTGTTGATGTCGCTTCTTCAGGAATGAAACATTCTCAGCTCCCCAGACAAAGCTCATATGGGGAATGTCATTAATAAAGGCTTCGCTTTGTGGAAGATGCCCCTTTTCTTTAAGATAGGTCCATAATTGTTTTGAAATCTCAAATTGACCGGCAATCCGTAAGGCCTTTGATAAATCTATGGTACCGTCTTCATATTCCGGTGTATAGTTCAATTCACAAAATGCTGAATGCCCTGTTCCGGCATTGTTCCAGGCATCAGAACTTTCTGCCCCTATCCTATCGAGTCGTTCAAATATTTTGATCCTCATATCAGGCATCAGTGCCTTGATCAGGACACCGAGGGTGGCACTCATAATACCTGCGCCAATTAGAACAACTTCCTTTTTAGGTCTGGACATATATCAATTTTAGGGGAGTATAACTTCATCTTGAGAATCAGAGCAACTGCCAGCCACATTACTCTTTGGAAAGCTTAAATTCACCCCCACCCTGCTTCAAGACCATAGATGATTCATCAGGATTGAATTCCATAACCAGGCCTGCTTGTTCAAATCTAAAAATATGTTCAGCTGTCGGTTCCAGAAAAAATGCAGACTGTCCTGTAGCCTGTGCCATCAGATTGATTCCCTTTTGAGTTACAGTTATCTTGAGTGGAAACGAAGCGCTGCTATAGACTCCAATATATTTTTCCAATTGATCCGGATCCACTGCGAACGCTGTTTTAAATTCTGGAAATTCATATTCTTTTCCATAGTAGATGCTCAATGCCGCAATCATGATATTATTTAGCTGCCACGAGCTACCGTTAGTGACATAGGTAATGGCCAGACTGTCATCCCGGAAATAGCCGGATGAAGATGCGAATCCGTCTATTCCCCCATTGTGCCCGGTAGCTCTCTTGTCATAAAATGGAAATTCAAATAGACCAAATCCATAGTTATCTTTCATGGTTGTCATCAGCTCTAGTGAACTTTCTGAAACTAGTTTCCCGGTAAAAAGGGCGGTAAAGAAATGGTTTAAATCACCCGGAGTAGAGACGATGGCACCAGCACCTTCCGGGACACTCATATCTGTCTCAGTAGCCAATGCGCTGCCGGAACCATCCAAATATGAAAGGGCTTCGTCTTTATTAGAATCAATTTTGCCACCGTAGTAAGTAGATTTTAGATCCAGTGGATCTGTAATTCTGCTTGTCAGGATTTCACCAAAGTCTTTTTTCTCAATGTCTTCTATGATATAGGATAGCAAAACATAACCGGTATTGGAATATTCAATTCGCTCACCAGGCGAAAAATTATTCCCTCCAGCCAGCATCTTTTCTAACAGAGATTCCTTATTCTGTTTTTCCTCCATCCATGTAGTGTATTCAGGAGAATTGGTAAAATTGAACAAACCACTGCGATGTCTTAAAAGGTGCTCAATGGTTATTGCATCAGCATTTCCAAAATCAGGATAGTACTCCGACAACTTTGTATCCAGTCTTAGTTTTTCTTCCTCCAACAATTGCATGATTATGACGGCAGTGAAGGTTTTGGAGATGGAGCCAATTCGATATTTGGTGTTAGCATTGGCTTTCATGTTTTGCTCGACATCCGAAAATCCAATGGATCTTTGATAAACCTCTTTTCCACCTTTGAATATGGAGAGTGATCCCATATTCTTTTGATTGGTTTCCACCAAATCGAAAAAAGCATTCAATTTTTCTTTATCCAGACTTTGAGCATCAATCTGAAGCGAAAGACTCAGGACTAATAGCGTAACAATATATTTCATCGATTCTTGAATATTTTGATGGATGGAAAGATAGAAATGATATTCTCAAATTTCTTTCGGCAAGTCTATTCTTTAACTTAATTCATCCAAATCCTTCAACTTAACATCTCTAAATAGTACCTGACCTTTGGTAAGCCATGAAGTTCCAAAAGCCAACATTGCAATGGATTCGAGCCAGAATATGGGTTTAATTTTCGTGATAAAAACAATCTCTTCTAAAAACAACTTATAGACAATGATCAAAATCATACACGCCAAAATGGTAATGGCGCAAATTCTATAAACTCTGTTCCTATACACTTTCGCTTTCTTTCTGAATTGGGGATGTAGACTACTTCTGGTAAATATAAAATAAGACATATAGGCCAACGCCAGAAAAAAGAATCCTGCAAAAGCATTATGCAATTTGTATTCATATATCTGGGGTGGTTCAGTCGTTATCGTGCACTCAGGGAAAAAAGCAACCTCTGAAGGGAAAATGATAATTCCAACAGCCAAAAATGCTGCAATATTAGTCGTGTACTCGTCTGCTTTGTTATATCCTTTGTATGAAACCAGCAATAATGCAATTGCGATCATAGAACCAAGAAGTACCCATCTCATGTCCGTATGATAGTAGGCGCTTATTGAACTTTGGATAGTATCACATACTCCGATGATCTTGGTTCCAAAAGTCAAGACAAACGGCATCAGGAAAGCAATGTACCCAATAGCACGCCTCGGATATACAATGGTTCTCTTAGTGGTTTTGATGAAACTCGTTTCATTCATTCCTCAGAATATTCTACACTGGTTCTGGCTAAATATAAATCAATCGATTAATTATTCTTTTATTCGCAGTGCTTTATCTCAAATCCAGAATTTTCCTCGTGATTACCTTACTCTAAATGGAACAACTAAGAGACAAAGGAACGCTCTTCGCTATCATAATGCTAGGAGCGGTTGCAGCACAGTTTTTCAATTTTCTGCCGATTACAGTAGGCGCTGTAGTGGATAGCATGGGATTGGACGAAAAACAAATGAGTTATTTTGCATCAAGTGATCTAGTGGGCTATTCCATTACCTCGATAACATCAGTCTTCTGGATAAGGAAGTACAGTTGGAAACTTTTGGCTATAGCCTTCATTTCAATAGCCATTATTGGCAACCTCAGTTCATTAAATACCACAAGCTATATCGTCTTGATGTTCTCCAGAGTTGTCTGTGGTATTGGTGAAGGCGGCTTGGCTGCATTGGCAATGGCTGGAATCGGTGCTTCTGTCAATCCGGAAAAGAATATGTCTATCTTTCTATTTATCCTGACAGCGATTTCTGTAGTCGGTCTATTTGTTTTGCCCAACTGGACTTCTACGTATGGAGCAGTTCCAATATTTTTGTTGTTTATCGGACTGTTTGTATTCTTGTTCATCCTGGTTTTAGCACTTGTTCCAAAGGCATTAAAGCTCGCTGATACCACTTCGGATTTTCATTACCGCAATCTGTTTAAGGAACAAAAAGTGATCACATGTTTGATAGGCTTTTTAATCCTTTATATCGGTGTTGGGACATTTTGGGCATTTGCAGAGCGACAAGGCGTTCTAGGTGGTTTGGAGGCAGATTTCATTGCTTACTCCATTGCTATTGCACTATTGATCTCAATTTTGGGCACTTTGATTCCCGTTTGGTTAGGATTGAGGATAGGACGATTCATTCCGATAGTCGTATCCATACTCTTGATGTCGCTAAGTGGCTACCTTGTATTTATCGTGACCACTGAATTTACTTTCGGGATTGGAATTGGGTTATTCTATATATTTTGGTCAGTTCTCCTTGCTTATATGATGGGTATTCTCAGTTCAGTGGATACAAAAAATTTTGGAGCAGGAATGTTACCATCCATGTTTGCTCTGGGATCTGCATTGGGACCATTTATTGCTTCATTCTTCATCAGCAGCACCACCCTTCAACCTGCCTTTTGGATATTGGTCATTAGTATTACTATAGCGGGAACACTATATATCGTGGTAAACCGAAATCTAACAGAAACAACCTAGACGGTCACCATATCATTGACTAGTTCGGATAATTCATCCGGTCGCTGTGTTCCAATGACATACTTTTTGCCGTTTTTTAGCTGCATATACAGTCCGTCGCTACCCTGAACATTATATACAGTGCCATATCTTGTAAATAGGCGTACTCCCCAACCACCAACAAACCCATAGTCAATGACTTCAGCACTTTTCATTTCCTTCCAGTAAAATTTCCGATTTACAAAAGGAGCAAATCGAACTCGAATACCTTCGGAATCTGCTTCGGTGGTCATCTTTAAGCTAGAAAACGTAATCAATAGAATCAAGGCAATCAACGAACCACTTCCCAGGATTGTAAATACGACGGGATTGTCTGAAAATGGGTTTCCTTCATATAACTGGTATAGGGTTATCGATGACAAACTGACGGCTACAATGGCCAATAGAACCCAGAGCCACCATTGGGTGAACTTTTGTTCTTCTTTGAAGATAAAATCAGGCATAATATGATTTCTTTAGTCGGTACCACTCATATTACATATTTATTGGATTTTATCACTAAACAAATCGACAAATCTAGTCCGAAATCCGCTTATCATTTGGTCTCAAAGATGATATACACTGCTGTCGAATCCCCAATATTTAAAACCTCATGCCAGGCAACGCCTTCACTAGTAAAATAACTCCCGGTTTTCAATACTACTTCCCGGGTACCGGTCGTATCTGTAATTCTAAATGTTGAACCTGACAAAGCATATCCAAAATGTGGGTCATGATAATGACGTTCATGCCCGACTCCCGGAGCAAAGGTACATTTCAGAACACGCATGCGCTTATTTTCCTCAAGCAATTCGCACACAGACTGGCCATTCCACCCTGCCAATAGGGGATCCGGCAAATCCTTATTCACTGTACAATCTGAAAATATCAAGAGACACATTCCCAACAGGCATCGGAAGTTTCTATTCATTTGAAATCATTGAAAATTAAAATGATTGCCAAGAATAGTAAAGTGATAGCACAACACAAAAGAATGCAGTATTCAGATCCCGAATACTATAAATAAGCGAAGGGTAAAATCTATCTGTCCACCGTTTTGATCATAGGCTTCAACCCGGCAGCTTTCATTCTTCTAACAAGTCTTTTTGCAGAATCGCGAGAAGAAAAATCTCCAGCACTTACCCGAAACAGATTCTTGCTTGGGAACTCCAGGATCACGGATTCAAATCCTTTATTATTGAGTTTACTCTGTTTCTTTAATGCTCCGGCCACTTTGGCATAACTTCCGACATAAACCCTGTAAATTTCTGTTATTTGATCCAAAGAAACTCCTTTTCTATCATCAACTTTATCATTTGATTCCTGTGTATCCACATTTTTTAAATCAAAAACCGGTGCCGCGTTTTGCTCCACATCCTGATAGCTGAGATCAACATCCTGATAAGGAAAATGAAGTACTTTGACTTCTGTTCTTCGATTGAATTCGTGATCTTCCTCAGAACATTGACGTCCATCTGAGCAACTATTCCTCAACTGAGTCTCACCATAACCTTTCGCGACAATTCTATTATCACTGACTCCACGATAGGCTAAATAATCAACTGCGGCAATAGCCCTTTTTGTAGATAACTGACTATTATATCGGTCTGCTCCTCTGGCATCTGTGTGAGAACCCAATTCGATGATCATCTCTGGAAATTGCTTCATTAACCGCACTACTTTGTCCAATTCAATCTGTGCATCATCTCTGATATAGTGTTCATCGAAGTCATAGTAAATGTTTTCGAGAACGATAATATTTCCAACTTTGATATCTTCAGAATTCAATTCATCGATTCCAACTTTCTTTGCGTTAATCTCTGATTCCAAAACACTGAAATTCCAATGAGGATCAGATCCTCGATCTGCTGGATCTAAACCGTAAGCCATAGTAGGTTTTTCAGAAGAACTTTTGATATCGTGATCTTCTGGAGTATTTTCAGAATACGTATTTGACGTAGCGCTACCGCTTTTGTTGGATGCTTCCGGGACTTCTTCTGAGTTCGAATTTGTTGTTGAATTGCTAATCGTTACAGATTCATTAGCAATTGGGGCAGCAACGTCATTCGACGCCAGTTCTGTTGAACGATTCAAATTTCTCGATCCTTTCGACATTTCTATACAATAATCCTTGGATTCCAGTTGGGGGTCATCATAGGATATGTTCAATTGCCCAAGCTGATATCCTTCCGCTTCAGCCACAAATTTGTAATGCATCCCAGGTTCAATATCGACTTCTACTAAACCATCAGCATTTGTATAAAATCTGGTCGGTTCACGTAAGATTTCATCCATATCAAGCACCAGGAGGAATGCCTCTCCATCTTCTGTCGGCTGGATTTGATAATTGGATTTGCTATTCTGGTTTTCGGATTCCAATGAAAATATAGACTCGAAAGACAAGAACCTCAATCCAATATCCGACATTGCAGTGGATGTTTCCTTGTCACGCACACACAAAGTCAGTTGTTTTGCCGGCAAAACATCAGATACATCAAGATCAAATGAATAGATATCATCGCGACCTATGCCACCATCCCGGGCAGAAGTCAGATAACCGTAGTCACCTGTCTCATCCATGATCAAACCAAAATCATCTTTATTCGAATTGAAAGGTGTACCCGCATTTATTGCTTTGGCCCAATTACCATTAAAAGAGACAGAAGTATGGAGAATATCAAGTCCACCCAAACCATCATGTCCATTGGAAGAGAAAAAGAGCATTCCATTAGAATGAAGAAATGGAAACACTTCGTTTCCTGCGGTATTAACTTTGGGTCCCAGATTTACAGGATCAGTCCATGTATCGTCTTCAAGGTAAGTCACATAGATATCCATGTTGCCATAACCACCCGGTCTATTCGATGCAAAAAACATGGTTTTACCATCAGGTGAGACTGCAGGATGTGCTTCTTCATTTTCTTCTGTATTAAAACTCAATAACTCCGGCTCTTTCCATTTTTTGCCATCCCACGTAGCAGAATAAATTTGAAGTCTTCGAACATAACGGCTTTTGCTTTTTTTCTTCCTTTTTTCACCATGATTCATGGTAAAATAAATACGAGTATTATTATTTGAAAAGGACACCGGTCCCTCGTGATAATCAAAGGTCAACTCGTTGGAAAAGGCTTTTGGATTGGTCAAAAGGCCATCACTTCCAATACGCGCTGTCATTAGAGACATAAAATTGTCATTCAACCAGGGATCTTTACCGGACTTATCTATAGAATTGAGCTGTTGTGTGGTCACGTATACAATACCGTTGTCATAGATAGCCGGGCTAAATTCCAACTTTGAAGTATTGATAAATCTCTCGTTCTTGAGTTTGATGTCTGTGTGAGGAAAGCGATTGGTAAGTGTAACATTTTTAGAAAAAACCCTGGCTACCTTATCCCATTCTGACTGACTTTTGAGTGAACTTGTATATTCCTCATAGTACTTGGCAGATGATGACTCCTTGCCATTACTTTGCAATACCTGTGCATAGTATAAAAGGTGAATAGGATCCTTAATTTGATAATCAGGGGAATCTTCAAAAACCTTAGCATACCATTCTTCTGCTTCTTTAGTTTCGTGATTCAGTCTATAAGCATTTGCAATTTTCAACTTATCGCTATCAGAAATCTTGTTGGATTTAAGAAATTCACTTATGGATGCTTTATACCCTCTTTTATTATATAATTTTTCTGCTTTTGAGTTTTTTACTCCACCACTGGTTGCCCTGGAATCCTGAGCAGATCCAATTTGCATACATAAAAGAAGCATGCATAGTGAGGCAGTAATTATATTTATTGACCTATTTACCTTCATCCTTCAATATCTTTATTTCTGTCCTTCGGTTAATCCGATGCTCTTCTTCAAAGCATCGAATCCCATCAATACATCTATTAATTAATTTAGTCTCACCGTAGCCCTGAGCTTTGAGTCGGGTCGGAGATATTCCACGGCCGACTATATACGCTACAGCGGCTTCTGCTCTTTGACTTGATAACTTTTTATTATAAATACTAGAACCTCTGGAATCCGTGTGAGAACCCAGTTCAATACGCATATCAGGATTGATTGCTAATATTTCTATGAGATTATCCAATTCCTTCTTAGACTGTATACTCAACGAATATTGATTCAAATTATAGTATATGTTTTTAAGTAATATCCTCCCATGGTCATTTAGTTCATCCAACATCTCCGCAACTCTCGGAATCTGCATTGATTTTCTGAGTATCGATTGACTTATCCTCGGTGGATGTGTAATTGCAGAAGAGATAACTTTTATTATTGGAATTCCAGGAAGTTTTTTGAATGACATAATAGCTTCATGTACTTGAATATTTCTAAGTAATTCATCCAATCCGGCTACACTGAGAGATGTTCCTACAAGTTTAAAAGAATAGATATCATCCTTTCCTTTTCCTCCCTTTCTATTCGAAGACAAATAGCCTTCTTCCCCTTTGCTGTCCAGCACCAATCCAAAATCATCAAATTCTGAATTAAACGGTCTGCCCATGTTTATTGGATCGGACCTACTTTCATCGGTTATTTCCGAATAAAATATATCCAAACCACCCAATCCATCCCATCCATCACTTGCAAAAAATAAAGCTCCGTCGCCATAAGAAAAAGGAAAGAACTCGTTAGCTGGTGTGTTAATAGAAGGCCCTAAGTTCTTTGGATTCGTCCATAAACCATATCTGTTCTCAGTAACATATAGATCCATTCCTCCATAGCCTCCGGGGCGATTTGAAGCAAAATAAAGCCTGGAGCCATCTGAAGAAATGCTTGGATGACAATTGTCGGAATTGATTAAATTGAAATTGAGACGAACAGGATCGCTCCAATCATCCCCTTCAATATGCGAAGAAAATATTTGAAGCTTCATGATTCCGTTTTTATCATTCACTCTTTCATCATTTCGTAAATTGCTCCGCGTGAAATAGATGATTTCACCATGATTTTGAAAGCTGGATGGACCTTCATGATATGCGGATGTCAGGGCCTCAGCAAATAAGGAAACTATTCTATCTGAAGCCGTCACTCTTCTTTCTGTTTGAAATAATGAAGTATAGTTTTCATCTACCCATGGATCAATATTGCCGCCATCATTTATTGCTGGTCTCGTACTTACAAATATCAATTTATCATCAAGTACTACCGGGCTAAAATCGTAGGATTCAGAATTAATGTCTGCAACATTTTTCAAATCAATATCCTCAGCATTAAATCTACCAGGCATCAACACTCTTTTAGAAAATTCTTTGGAATTTGTTGGATCTGATCCCTTTCTGTAATCTGAATACTTTCTGAAATAAATTGCAGACTGTTCTAATTTATTATTGCTTTGAAGGATCCTTGCATAATGCAAATAATCAATGGGCTCTTCGGCATGATCAATAAATTGACCATACCATTTTTCTGCATTTTTTGTATCCCCTGTCAATCGATATGCATTGGCCAGTTTTGATTTTTCCCGAATTGTCAAAAACGGTAATTCTTGATATAAGGAAATTGCTTTTTGATAAGCCAGCCTATCATACAACTGGTTAGCTTTTTTCTGTTTTTTAAAATCTTTCTTTCGAAAATTATTGATTGAAGTATCCTGTTCAACACCTAAGACCCGGAAACAGGAATTCGTGCTTTCCGTGAAAGAAATATTATTAAAATAAATAATGTTAATGATTAATATGATCCAAATTGGTTTCATTTAAATACATTAAAAAAATCTGGGATTAGTGATTTCTTCAGACTTTTTATTGAAGCAATATTGGAGCATAAACTCCAAAGAACCATTATTGTGATTTTGAAGTTCAGTCAACGCATAATCGTAAGCTACACCGAGTCTGAACGACCACCCTAGCTGATACTGTAAAATTAAATCGATCGATTCCCCAAAACTATCCCTGGTACTTCCGCCGAATCTGTAGGAAAGTCCTGTCCAGAGACGGTCAAGAAATATTAGACTAAAATTGAGATCTAAATCACTTGGAGCATTCTTTGCAAATTTGGCGAGGAAGGCAGGTTTGGCCTTAATTTTTTGTGAAATCCTAAGCAAGGCACCTCCCATAATATACCAGTGTATTACCTGTTGTCCATAGATAGCTGATTGTGTAGAACCATCATTGAAACTGATATCATTTTGGAGAAGGAAAGGAATAGAAACGCCCAAAAAATATTTCTTTGTTGTGAAATATAGTCCCGCGCCAAAGTTGGTCAACAGTTTCCTCTGATACTCGTCGGCTACAATTCCGTCTCCATCCTGCAAACCTGAGAGTTCATTAAACTTAATTCCAAAATCTGTAATACTTCCTTGTACTCCAATAGAAAGTTTTCCCACAGAAGTTGGAATTCGATATGCATAATTTCCACTCAGTGTCCAGGTGTTCGTAGGGCCTAACTGATCATGATTTAATGAAATCCCTAAACCTACCCTTTGTTTTTTTAACGGTGTATGATAGTTGATAGCCTGACTCACAGGAGCTCCATCGAACCCGAGCCATTGATTTCGACTCAATATATTCAGGCATGGTTCATCACCGGAAGCAGCGTACCCCGGATTCATCCATAACTTGTTGAACATGAACTGCGTATATTGGGCTTGTTGCTGACCCCAGATTGAAATTTGATGGATCAGACCAAGAGCTAGAATACAGAGCAGTCTTCTCATATACTCCTATTTCTTAATCTAATGCAAATTCTAATCCAAACTCTGTTAGCAATTACCAAAGGGATAAGATGGAAAATCCACTGATAACCAGTGTGCTATGCGTCATGATAGATTATCGTTGCAGATATATGTAACCATGTAGGACGGTCTGTTCTGGATTATTGATTTTGGCAACGTAATAATATGTACCTACCGGCAAGTCCTCATTTCTATATCGTCCAATCCATTTGATATTGAAGTCATCGGTATAGAATACTTCATCTCCCCAACGGTTATAAATCACTAATGTACTTCCAGGATGTTCTGAGGCACATGGAATGTCAAAATAATCGTTGATTCCATCTCCATTCGGCGTTATCAAGTTGGGTATATTGATACAATCCGGATCCGTAAACCTGATCATCACCTGGGTTTCAGAGCATGCA
>JAHHJQ010000368.1 GCA_018680005.1 Bacteroidia bacterium
GGTGTAGTGTGTAGAAATCCACTTGGGCTGATAAAATTTTTGGCCCCAGTGTCCATTTGGATTTCGCAGCGATAAGTATTTTTTACCCCATCCATCGGTAGCAATTCTTTTTCTAAGATCCTCTCGATCCGTAGCTAGTAAATCTCGATGGACCTGATATTGAATGGAGACATCTCCGGAAAGCAGCCATTTTACAATTACATCATTGTCCATACCATCAAATTTTATAATCTTAACGTCCTACGACGCTCACTTTCACTATTCGTAATTCCAATCTATGATGAACTTTCTAAATATCAATCGATCAACTACCACAGCCATCATAGTACCTGTAGCATAAGCAGCGATATCCATTAGATCAAAAGTGACCCCAAAAAAGTAAATTTCAAAATATTGCAGTATTTCACTAAAGGTCATAGCACCGAATATGATACCTGCTTTGATATACCAGGGTCGGAGGACTTTGAATTGAATTTCGTTTATACAAAGCAGAAAATAAACACCAAAAGGCAGCATTATGTCAGATGCATAACTGTAATACAGCGTATACCATGGGTTATGCAAATAGCTACCTATTCGGAAAGCATGAATAGCCGCTATAATGAGATTGATACCTACTCCGATTGCAATGCGGATTTTGTGAGATTTGGAAAGAATTTGAGTATTCATACTAGATGTATTCAAATGGATGTGGGGTACTGTGATGTATATCAATCCTGATTAACAGCTTCAACCACCAACTCAAACAATCGTATGTCGTCGTGTGCAGTACCGGATACTGGATCAACAGCACCTTCCGCTTCATATTTCAGGACAACCACCAAATCCAATGAAGGCACTATACCGATGATTTGCCCTCCCCATCCACTTGCAAGAAAGGATGGATATCCTGCTATAGATGTGATCCACCATTGATAACCATAACTGTATCGGTCATATATATTGGTTTGATATTCACGTACAGAGGATTCGACCCAGGATTCAGATAACAATTGCTGGTCTTCCCATCTTCCTTTATTTAAATAGAGATAACCTAATTTGGCCATATGTCTGGCAGTCAGATATAGTCCAAATCCGGCTGTTTCGATTCCTTTGGTATCTTTTCTCCAGGTCTGATGCAATGGTCTTTTATAATCATCCCAATTGTAGTAAGTGATGGGTAGGTCCAAAATGGTAAATGGAATTCCCATGGGGTCAAACAGATGTTCTTTGGCAAGCATACCTGGTGCGATTCCGGTTTTAGTTTGTACAAGAGATGTCAAAAAGTGAGAATTACCGGAGCTATACTTAAATTTCTTACCTGGTCTATGGTCTTGCCCTCTGGCTAGAGCCGATGTCACCCAATCAGGTGAAAAGACCCATTGGACCCAGGGTAAACCGGTTTCCTGCCAATCCAGGCCTGTTGTATGCGTCAGCGCATGATGTAAAGTGATATCCTGAAATTCTGGATAATCCGGCATGAGGTCTGCCATTCTTTGATTAGTCGAACTCACAAAGTATTCATCCATCAATATTCCAACAAGTGCAGAGCTGAAACTCTTTGTCACGGACCAAAGATTGGTACTCTGATCCACACCACCATCGCCATAATATTTTTCAAACACGAGATATCCATCCTTAACGACGAGTAGTGCTCTTGCGTATTGATCATTAGCTGCAAATTCATCTGCTATCCTCATCTTTTCAGCACTGATATCGTGTTCATCCATGGGGGCAGTTTGCCATGCCTGAGTAGGCCAATAGGGGCGTTCGACCGTTTTCCAGCCGTATCCATACTTGGGTTCGAGGATGATGTGGTTGGTGTCGCACGAGATAAAAACTACAGACGGGACCATCAACAGGAGGAGGGTCCGTGTAAAGAGGGATATCATGATTTTCTTAGGTGTCATAACACAAGATTATGCATAAAAACAATGGGTAATTACTCCGGTAAACGAAGTAATTGTTGGTTTTTCGAAATTGCGCTATATCATAATAATCCGGAGTCAGATCAACTCAAAAGCGATCTTCATCATATCGGAATAGGATTGTTCACGATCCAATGGTGTTGCCGCCGCACCGGTACAGAGATTATCACTTACTGTAATAATGGACAATGCCCTGGCACCTAGTTTTTGGGCAAGCGTATACAATATTTGAGTTTCCATCTCTACAGCTAGTGTACCATGATTTTGCAATACTTCCCATCGTTTCGGGTCATCATCATAAAAGGTATTTGTGCTGAAAATAGAACCTTGTTGAGTAGGTATATGGAGATGTTGAGCCGCAGTATAAGCTTTGTACAACAAATCAAAATCAGCTGTTGCCGCATAATGCATTCCGCTGAAATTTCTTGCATTTTCACTCGAATCGCCGGAGGCGCTCATAGCCAGTATTACCTGACCGATATTTAATTCTTCCTGAATAGATCCACAAGTGCCGACCCTTATCAACTGCTTTGCCTTGAATATCGAGATTAATTCATTAATGTAGATCGCCGCGCTGCCCATGCCCATTCCGGTGCCTTGTATCGACACTCTTTTTCCTTGATAATATCCGGTATATCCTAGCATACCTCTTACTTGATTATAACAGGAAGCTTTTTCCAACATATTTTCAGCAACATATTTGGCCCTATAGGGATCCCCGGGAAGTAGAACTGTCTCGGCAATATCCCCGACTTTTGCTTCTAGATGTATACTTGACATATTATTTGGTTGGCTATATTTGAGTATGATGTATCACTTGCAACATCTATAAATCCTATGCCCCATACGGGATCCATATATTCTTGATTTGAGTAGCGTGTCTTAGGAATTCTTCTCCTTCACCCATTGCTGCATCGAACCACTTTCTTTGATTTCCATAATTGACCCAGGTTCTTTTCATATTATCGGCAGATAAGTATTCGACATTCTTGCTCCCTTCCTGATTTCCAAAATACCAGATCCCATCTATATCATCATGTTTGGCCAATACCTGCGTCAACTCTTCTTGTGATCCTGTAATAATATTCACTGTACCTGCCGGGACATCTGAAGTCTCCAATACCTGATAAAAATCTGTTACAGAAAAAGGCATTTTCTCAGAGGGAATGACGACTACATTATTGCCCATGGCAATGGCAGGAATGACGGTTGATATAAATCCCAGCAGAGCATATTCCTGGGGACAAACGATACCCATGACTCCTATAGGTTCAGGCATGGCCAGTGTAACATTGCGATGGATGGTGTGATGAACACGACCATCATATTTATCAGCAAGAGCGGCATAAGTATATATTCTTTCTATTGCTGATTCTACTTCTTTTAGCGCATCACCTAAAGCATCACCTGACATTTGCGCGATTCGACTCGCGAATTCGTCAGAGCGGGCTGAAAGATTTTCAGCGATATAATACAGGACCTGTGCCCTGGAGTGCCCTGTTCGATTGGCCCATCCTTTTGCTGCATGTGCAGCTTCAACTGCGTTTCGAATATCTTTTCGATTGCCGCGAGATACTTCACCGATAAATTCTCCAGCTCGGTTCAGAACGTCCATACTATATCCACCATCCGGCCGGGATTGCTTTCCACCAATATATAATTTGGCCGTACGATCTATAGATGTGTTGCCATTGTCATCAGTTGTAATTTTTGCTTTTATTTTCTTGGTCTTGGTTGTTGATTTCTGAACTTTCAACTTCTCTTCTATCCGTGGCTTTACATATTCATAGAGTCCTTCTTTGCCACCCTCTCTTCCAAAACCTGACTCTCTGTATCCACCAAAACCAGATGCTGC
The DNA here is from genome assembly GCA_018680005.1 of Bacteroidia bacterium. Lineage (GTDB taxonomy): Bacteria > Bacteroidota > Bacteroidia > Chitinophagales > Saprospiraceae > HDS-20. Next base: position 3,763 of record JAHHJQ010000368.1, read on the forward strand.
ATCGAAGACATTGGTGCAATTGATCCAGATAGTCCCCGCCTTAATTTGAGGTGCTATATCCAAGGCCAGATTGATATTTTCAGTCCAAATGCTACCGGCAAGACCATACCTGGTGTTATTGGCCAGTTTAACTGCCTCTTTATGTGATCTGAAAGTCATGGCCACGAGTACGGGCCCAAAGATTTCCTCCTGAGCAATAACCGATGATGGAGAAACCTCTGTAAAGAGGGATGGTGGATAGAAATATCCTTCAGAAGGGCAGGCCCATGAAGGTTGCCATAATGTATTCCCCTCATCAATTCCCTTTTGCACAAGGTCTTGTAT
>JAHHJQ010000391.1 GCA_018680005.1 Bacteroidia bacterium
ATTTAAAACAGTATTTAAAACACCAAGAGTGATGGTCACATACAGAATGAATCGATAATATTTTGAATACATGATGATTTGGGGTGCCACATAAAATATCAAGGTAAATATCTTGGCAACTCCCAAAATTGCGAATAGGGCAACAAGACCTCCCAATAAGCTCGATTTACCCATGATAGCGAAAATATCATCAAGGTTCAAGAAGATGAGTAGAAACAAGCCCAGCCCAAAAATTAGAAGTATGGATGCCGACTTGCTATATATTTTTTGGATTTCCTTGTAATCCAGATTTTCATGTGCTTTAGATAAAATCGGTGATGATATTTGAACAATCGATCTTGCCGGTATTTCAATGACTGCTGTCATAAAAATGAAGAAACTATAAATTCCATTGGATTGATAGTCCACCATATTCGGTACCATGATTTGATCAATTCTTATCGCTAACATCACACCGAAGCTTGAGAGTCCGGTATACGCTGCATACCTCAAAATGGATTTTAATACGTCCTTTTTAAATAATGTAGGATTATATTGCCAGTTTTGAACACCCAGGAAGGTCAAGTAAATGAACATACCAAACAAGGCGACTCCAAAATATATCGGAATAGTATAGGCCAGGGAATCCTGGTTTAGCGATCCTGATACCACAAGAAGGACAGCCATCGCCAAAGCAAATTTGGTCCAAAGATTTTCAAAGATCGCAGGCCACACAATACGATGGAAATTAGCCGCTTGAGTTATAAAAATCCTCAACAGAATCAACAATACGACTAAAACAACAACCGTTGTTCCATAGTCAATAAAGAGCGCCTGACTAATTTCCAAATGATCAAGCATCCTCAGGAATGAACCATAAAAGAAATAGATCAGAGTTCCAAAAAAGACCATCAATGCAATACTCAGGATCAAGAAGTTCAGTAAATACCCTTCACTTTTTTTGTAGAATTCATTGAAGAATTTAATCATTGCCTGAGGAACACCAAGAACTATCAATGGATACAGCAACATAGCAAGTGCTATGATTGCTTGTGCAAGACCATAGGTAGCAAAATCATCTATGGGATATATGAATAACTGGGCAACTACAGCAACAGCTATTGCCAGATAAGCGACAATGGATTGCTTGATGGATTGCCTGATAATAACTCCCATGTATTGGAAAGATGCGCGCTCAAAAATAGAGGAATAGATGGTAAACGAGAATCAATATGACAGAGATACATCATATTCATTATTAATATGTGACAAAAGAAAGTATCTCTTAATCTGTGTGCCCGTAAATTAGAACATATCATAAAATTTTGTTATTTATAATTCAATGAAAAAGTTTGCATTAATAGGAGCTGCGGGGTATATAGCCCCAAGGCATATGAAGGCGATAAAGGATACAGGAAATGACTTGATTGCCGCCCTGGATCCAAATGATAGTGTGGGGATTATTGACAGCTATTTTCCTGATGCTGCATTCTTCACTGAATTCGAAAGATTCGATCGTCACTTGGATAAACTGCGGAGAAAAGGCCGTGGCATTGACTATCTAGCTATTTGTAGTCCTAATTATTTGCATGATGCACACATCAGATTTGGATTGAGATCCGGGGCTGATGTTATATGTGAAAAACCACTAGTACTCAACCCCTGGAATATCGATGGATTACGTGCAATTCAGGAAGTGACAGGAAAGAAAATCTATAATATTCTTCAGCTCAGGCTTCATGAAAGCATTATTGAACTTAAGAAAAAAGTGGATGCACTGCCTGGAAAGAGACATAAGATAAAATTGCACTACATGACTTCCCGCGGCAAATGGTATCACTTCAGTTGGAAAGGCAATATTTCCAAATCAGGGGGCATTGCCACAAACATAGGCGTGCACTTTTTTGATATGCTCAACTGGATATTTGGACCTGTTCAATCCGTAGAAGTCGATCAGCACAAGGAGGATTTTGCCTCCGGACGCATCCAATTAGCGAAAGGTGATGTAGACTGGTTATTGAGCATTGACTATAACCAACTCCCTGAGAAAATTAAGGCCGAGGGACAGAGAACCTACAGATCGATTACCGTAGATGGAGAAGAAATTGAGTTTAGTAAAGGCTTTACTGAATTGCACACCAGGAGTTACGAAGAAATACTCAAAGGTAATGGCTTTGAGCTTGAAGAAGCATTACCTTCCATAGAAATCGTTCACCAAATAAGACCCAAATAAACCAATATCAATCCAACTTGGTCACCCGACCATCGGTCAACTGGTAACAGTCTCTAGATTCCGGGCATTGTGCACTTCCCTTTTCATCAAAATGCAACCGATGACCATATTCGCTTACCCAACCGATCTGCCTGCCTGGATTGCCAACAACCAACGCATATGGCAGTACAGGTTTGGCGATGACACTGCCGGCGCCTACGAGGCAATATGCTCCCAATTCATTGCCACAGATAATTGTTGCGTTAGCCCCGATGGATGCTCCTTTCCGGACTAGTGTTTCTGCATACTGATCCCTTCTGACAATGGCACTTCTCGGATTCTTGATGTTTGTAAAAACCATGGAAGGCCCCAGAAATACATCATCTTCACAAATTACTCCGGTATAGACGGACACGTTGTTCTGAATTTTGACATTGTTGCCAAGAATTACCTTGGGGGAAATAACCACATTTTGACCAAGGTTACATTTCACCCCAATTTTGGAATTGGACATTATATGACTGAAGTGCCAGATTTTAGTTCCTTCACCAATTTCGCATCCTTCATCAATCACTGCGGTTTCATGAGCAAAATATTCTGTCATTCCCTTATTTTATCAGTGTTCAAAGATAACGAATCACAATTTAGAAATCCTGTATTATTTGTAGGCAGTTATAAACAAGCTGGTGGCCAGGAAAGGGATACGAGTTGTATCGTTTTTGAAAATATATTTCACCAGCCAACTTTTGAGCCAACCATCTTTGAGTACATCCATTGGAGCTGTGACATATTCAATGGATGCAACTCGGAATCCAGCTTCTTCGAGTACTTTTCTTATGCGCTTCTTTGTATATATCCTGGCATTGGCCCATCGCTCATGTAAGGGCCTGGGTAGCCACGAAAAAAAAGGTACGCGATTCCAGGGCAGCAGCGGTAAGCTTGCACCATGAGTTTCAAATATCCACCATTTATTGGGTACTGTGATAGCGGCAACTCCACCGGGTTTCAGAGTCTTATAAAAATTAAGGACAAAATGATCATCCGTGAGATGTTCAATAACCTCAAAGCTAATCAACCGGTCATATGTCTTTGAGGGTATTGAATTTTCAATATCAAAAATCTTGAATGAACAGTTGAAGCCTTCGTGAGCCTTTTTGTATTGTTCAAATTCTTCCTTATGTCGTTCTTCAACTTCAATTCCATCACAAGACCGAAAACTATCAGAAAGCATAAACATAGAGGCGCCATTACCACAGCCGATATCGATAAGATCTAAATCATTCCCTGTAAATTTTGGGATCCGTTTGACCAATCGAATCCTTCTGCCAATAATTTTATCTTTAAAATCAGCAGGTCGACCCCGATAATGGTCATTTTTAAAATATGCCTCTGGAATCCGATCTTCAAATCGCATATAAGTTAGAATTCTGTTTGTCTTTTAGGTATACCTGATTGATCTGAAATATGTTCAATATCCGTTCAATAAAACCATCTGGTTTCGCAAATTGTATGAAATCAATATAATACGTATGATGTAAAACATAAATGTTTATATTTTCGTACACTAGGCTGTGATTCCCATATAACTCAATTCTCCGCATTGGCAAAGAAAAAAAAGCAGGCTAAATCCTCAGTAAAGAAGACGAAAGTTTCTTCCAAAGGAACAAAGAAAAAAAGGACCTCTGCACCTTTACTAGATAGAAACTGGCGAACATCAAGCTGGTTCATGTATGCTATGAGAAATCTTTTGGCAATGGTCATTATCGGTTCTATTGGATACGGATTGTACCAGAAGGATCCAGGATATAACTGGGCATTTGATAAACTACTGGTGGGTAATCTGAAGGATATTGAACAAAGGAAAGATTACACCTATGAAGTGAAACACGAAGCAAAACGTGGTTTCTTTGCCAGATATCTATTTTTTATCAACAAAAATACACCTGAAGACGCGGTCATCCTGTTTCCCACTAAGGAAGTTATTGAAGCAGTACCTGAAGAACAAAAACTGGGGGATATGAGGTATAAAGGACACATCATGTATTTCATCTATCCTAGAATAGCAATCTATGCTGATGAAGAGAACTATGAAAAAAATAAGGATAAGATAACTCATGTGGCCATCGTGAATTCACAAGGATATGAATATGTGCCTTATACCGTATCTAGTAAACAACAATATACAGTGGTTCCTATTAAACCCAATGTAACACAATGATAGATTTGGTGTTGATTCTGATATTGGTATTGGGTTGGTTACTTTATACGACATTCGCCACCAAATTCGACTTTGTTGAATCATTAGGATTGGCGCATCTTTTTGGATTGGGGGCCACTGCCTTCTCGGAATTTCTTCTAACCATTAGTGGAATTGGGATTAACTACTCATCACTTCTTGTGGCTTTAATCATGGGAATCATTGCATTAGCCATCCTTCAGACTATTCAATGGAAGAAAGGTCAGTCATGTTTACAAAATCTGAAATGGCAGAATTTCGAAATTGGAAGTATTAATATAATTTGGTTAGCAGGTTTTGGTGTCTTATTGTTCACCTTGTATGCTATCACGGCCAAATCGATGTTTTGGATAACCTTTGCAACTGATTCGGTGACTTCATTTGATCTGTATGCCAAAGCTATTGCATCTGAAGGTAATCTCCTTAATAGCCTAATTCACAACCGGGCAGTGGGATATGGTGTTGCCTACCCTCCTTTGTACTCTATGCTTCTAGCTATACCGTATATCTACGGAGCAGAAACTTCCAAGATCATTCCTGCACTGTTTTTTATTGGCATGATTGTGAGCTTCTATGGACTACTCAAAAAAATTACTAATCCGACTAGTGCCATGTTATTCACGCTTTTCATGGCCATCACTCCGGAAATGCTAGCACAAAGCGCAATCAATATCACCAATGGGGCACAAGCAGCTTTTTCATCAATCGGTGTTATATCCCTTATGCTATGGTTGAGGAATGGTCAAAAAGAATATTTCTGGATGTCAGCTCTGTTATTGGCTTTGAATGGATTCACTAGAAGTGAGGGTATAGTTTATATACTACCAGCAATCTTTGTCGTCCTGGTTTGGAGATACAAAGATCAAGATTGGAAATCTATAGGAAGTTATGCATTCATCACATTAATACCGTTTGTGATTTGGCAGGTATTTATGCGAATCAATCATGAATTAATGGATCCATTCTCACAAATAGATCTGCATATAACCCCAAATCTGGATGGTGAAAAACTTAGTGAGATATATCAGTTGATGAAATTCAACCTGAGTCAAAGAACCTACTATGGCATTACTGTCATTCTTTTTGGTTTTACATTAGTTGCTAATCTGTGGTTTATTATAAAGAAGAAAGATAGTTGGTCTTTGCTCTTTATAACCATTTCAGC
>JAHHJQ010000406.1 GCA_018680005.1 Bacteroidia bacterium
GTTCGTATGTATCATGATCATACATGGCAAGTCTTGGAAACCACCTCTGATTTTGAAGCATGGTCTAAACAAGACAGCATATGAAGCCAAAAGAAAAACTTTACGAGACGCTTGGTGAACTGATATATGCCATTGCAATTGCTGATGGTGTGATACAACCAAGTGAAATTCAAAAATTGGAAGAAATTCTAAAATATCATGAGTGGGGTAGCCAAATTAAGTGGTCCTTTGATTATGAAACCAAAAAAACACCTGACCTAGAGAAAATTTACAGTAAGGTGATCAACTACTGCCATAGCTATGGTCCAGCTCCGGAATACGAAGAATTCATTGATATCATTCGGAATATCGCTGAGATTTCTGATGGTATAGATGATAATGAACAGAAAGTTATTGCGAATTTCTCAAAGGATTTAATAGAAAGATTTAAAGCGGATTTGGAACGTGGTGAAAACCGCTATCAGTAGGTATATCTTTTGTTAGATATATAGCATGAAATATTCATTTTTACTTTTCGCACTGCTGTGGTCCTCCATCTTGTATTCACAAATAGATGAATTGGTGAATACCATAGCTGATAATGGGAGTCTCGGTTTTGATAGGGATGAACAATATCGTCATTTTGAGAAAATGAATGAATTGGCCAGTCTTGATCAACTTATAAAGCTTGTGGATCACAAATCCCCGGCCGTCAGAGGATACTCGTTTTGGGCTTTAGCCAAAAGACATTATCCGGACCTTGAGTCTATCTTTATCGCTCACATGGATGACAATGAATTGGTCTTGCAAAGGAATGGTTGCATGAAAGGCCAAGAGTCCGTGATTTCATTCATGAGGCAAGTGGTCACACCTCATATGTATGACACTTCATGTAAGAAATTATCTAAAGCAGTGCGGGATCGTGTGACTATCCATTAGAAAATTCGCTGAACTTGTAGCCTATTCCCCGGATTGAATGAAAGAATTGAGGGTTTCTGGGATTTTTTTCAAAATGTTTTCGAAAGGCAAGTATAAAATTGTCAATTGTCCTGGTTGTTGGGTAAATGTCATATCCCCACACTGACTGCATGATTTGTTGCCGAGAAACGACTTCATTCTTTCTGTCAATAAATAATTTCAATAACATCGCCTCTTTTTTGGTCATAACGAAAGGTCCATTGACACCTATAGCATCAAAGGTTTTGAAATTGACTTCATTATCCCCAAATGTATAAGTTACCATTTCTTTGGATACCTTACCCTGGCTTCGTTTTAGAAGATTTTGGACCCTTAACAATAGTTCTTCAAGGTTAAAAGGCTTTGTGAGATAATCATCTCCTCCTTTTTTCAAACCCATTACTCGATCTGAAGCACTGTCTTTAGCGGTTAGAAACAGGATTGGGACTTCCATATTCTTTAGGCGGATTTGCTCACAAACATCAAATCCATCGATTTCTGGTAACATTACATCCAGAATAATTACATCAAAATGTTGTTCTTCCGTCAGGTCGATGCCAGTTTTGCCATTATCTGTCGTTACGACTTCATACCCTTCCAATTCAAGATTGAGCTTGAGTAATTTACGTATTGACTCCTCGTCTTCAATGATCAGGATTCTCTTCATTTACGTTTAAGTTTCCGGCAAATTGATTGGCAAGGTGATGTCAAATATAGTTCCTTTTGGTCGATTGTCATGCACGGCAATTTTTCCTCCGTAATTGTCTATTAGCTTTTTGACTAAATAAAGACCTAGGCCGGTTCCTTTTGATTTTCGAACTTCTTCATTACCGACTCTATAAAATTTTTCGAAGATCATCTTCTTTTCCTCGTCAGGAATCCCAATTCCAAAATCCGCTATTTTTATTACAAGGTTGTTGTTGTATTCTTTATAGATGATTCGAACATCTCCCTTCTTATTAGAATATTTAGCAGCATTTTCCATAAGGTTCACCATAATGCTTGTCAACCCAGATTGGTCTACAATGACGTGTTTTTCGTTGAATTCTGATTGAATATTCCATCGGATGTTGGGATACTTGTATTTCATCGCAGTTACCAGCCGTTCAAATATATTCTCGATGTTGGTTCTTTCGAGTACTGGCTCATATGCCTCTTCCATCCTTGTACTCAACAAAATATCATTTACAAGGGTACTCAGTCTTTGATTTTCATGTAAAGCACTTTTTAGAAGTTCCGCTTGCTGTTCTTCTTCTAGTTTTCTCTTTTGAATTGTTTCCAATGCCAATCTCGTAGAGGCCAATGGAGATTTTAATTCATGGGTTATAGAGAGTAGAAAGTTTTTTTGCTGGGTTCTATAGGCGATTTCACTCCGATAAGATCTTACCAGAAGATATAAGCCAAATGAAAGGGTCAATACGAAAACGAATCCTTCCGTAATCACCATGGTAATTTTTCTCTTATATGCGGAATAAAAATCTTGATACTCTTGCCCCTCTAACAATGATGTTTCATTAGGTCCTAGTGACAGCTCGCTTGCCAGCTGCATTACTTGCTGGGAGAATTCTCTATTGCTACTTTCAATAAGAAGATAGGCCCACCAACCAAATGCAAGAATGAGATAAACCATTACAGCTATATAAATCCAGGTATTGGAACTTTTATCTTTTAGCCAACGCATGTTTAGGACAATATTTCGTCTAATCCCGAACAAATGATACCTGCGGCTTCACTTAGATCAGATCTTTTATGGGCTCCGGAAACAAATCCTACCTCGTAACCCGAAGGACCCAAATATATACCATGCATTAACAGATAGGAATGCAAATTTTTAAACAATTCCATTGACGAAGGATCAATATCACTAGCCGTCACAGCTGGTACTTTGGAAAATGAAATCCAAAAGATTGAACCAATTTGCTGAATGCAGACCTGATATCCCTTATTATCACAATGAGATTGAATTTGGCCTACGAAATCTGCTGTCCTTTGCTCAAGCTGAAGATAAAAGCCTTCTGTTTTAAGAATCTTTAATGTTGCTAAACCTGCCGCCATCGCGACTGGATTAGCAGACAGCGTACCTGCTTGATAAACCGGGCCTTCCGGAGATATATAAGACATGTACTCTTTACTCGCAGCATAGGCTCCCACAGGCATTCCACCACCGATAATCTTTCCATAAGTTATAATATCAGGTTGGATATTGTAATAACCTGCGGCTCCTTCAAACCCAACTCGGTATCCAGAAATTACTTCATCAAAAATGAGCAATACCCCATGTTGAGTACATAGATCACGCATACTTGCCAGATAGCTTTGGGTTTGCAAAAGCAGACCATTATTTGCTGGAATAGGCTCGATGATGACACAAGCAACCTCTTCACGATATTTCGACAGTGTCGCATTGAGGAGATCAAGATCATTTAAAGGAAGGACAATGGTCTCAGCAGCAAAAGAGGGTGGTATTCCGGCTGATGTACTTACACCAAATGTTGCTAGTCCACTTCCCGCTTTGACAAGGAGTGAATCAACATGTCCATGATAGCAACCTTCGAATTTGATAATTTTTGATTTTCCAGTTATTCCCCGGGCCAGTCGAATGGCTGACATGACTGCCTCTGTGCCGGAACTAACAAACCGGATTTTATCCAAATACCTGTTGTTTTCACAGATGATCTTACCAAGTTCATTGCCGATTTTGTTCGGTGTTCCAAAGGATGTGCCATTGACCATGGTTTCAAGAATTGGATTAATGACATCTGGATGAGCATGACCAAGGATCAATGGACCCCACGAGCCACAAAAATCTAAATAGGTGTTATCATCCTCATCAACGATCCGGCAACCAGATCCTTTTTTTATAAAAAGTGGTGGTCCGCTAACAGACTTGAAAGCTCTGACAGGCGAATGCACTCCACCTGGGAAGTACTTCTTCGCTTCTTCAAACAATTGTGCTGACTGGTGTCTTTCAGGGTACTTCATATTACAAAGAAACGAAAACAGAGATTCTTAAAATAAGTTTGAAATATACTTGATCGATGCAAGTACGAAAGCCAAATACCAGAGCAAGACCAGCCATTTCAAATTAATTTGGATATTAACTCGTTGCTTCCAATTGTCAATGCTTAACTTGCGCCGCCGTTACGGAGAATGTTATTAATGAGATCTACAGACTACTTGAAATATATAGCCGATGTTCTGACTACTGAAGAGATAGTGGTCATACCGGGTTTTGGTGGTTTTATTACAAAGTATAGATCTGCAGCAATAAATGCTGAAACCGGGCATTTCGCTCCTCCAACCAAATATATTGCCTTTAACCAGCAACTTGACCAATCTGACAATACCTTTGCCAAATACCTGGATGAAGAAACAGAAATAGATTTTGCTCCCAGATATTACGATGAATTTGTACACGAGCTAAAGTCTAGATTGAACAGTAATGATATCATCCTCATTCCCGGAGTAGGACGTCTATATCAAGATTATGAGAACGTCGTTCATTTTCTTCCGGAGACCAGAAATTTAAATAACGAAACGTATGGTCTCCCCGGATTTCAATTCTTCCCAAGAAAGCGACCTGCAATAAGCCCGATTTCAGTTGTGGCTGATGCGAGCGTAAAGGGAGAAATATCACTACGTCAAAGGATAGCAACTGCAGCCAGTATAATTTTCTTGATCGGTATGCTATCATGGATCGGAATCCAATCCATGCTTGACAAGCAGGATATATTTGCAAGTAACGATAATGCTGAATTTCAGGATTCAAGTGCGGAGAATAGAACAACAGAATTGAGCATCATCGATGTGCTTACAGATACTCCGGATATTCACGTAGTTGAAGAAGAGAATACCCCAGACAACGCCACTATGCCCGAAAGGGTACCTGAAGTCGAACCGGCTCCTATGTATTCAAATGTGATTATTGTAGGTGCTTTTGGCCAAATCTCTAATGTTCAGAAAATGAAAGAGAGGATAGTAGCGCTTGGCTATACCCCTTATGTGGATAAACCAAATCGATTGAACCGGGTAGGGTTGGAGATAAAATACTCGACGGAAGAAGAACTTGAGCAACACCTGCAGATTGCTCGTTCCCAAGTTACGTCACAAGCCTGGCTACTTAAGTAATACGTATGTCTGACGAATTGTATGCTTCTCTCACTTCTGATCTGTTTCTGATTGCCGGCCCCTGCGCTGTAGAAGAAGCGTCTACGTGTATTGAGATAGCAGACCATGTCAAAAAGGTATGCAATAATCTTGGCATCCGCTACATCTTTAAGGCATCCTATCGCAAAGCAAACAGGTCAAGGTTAGATTCTTTTACAGGAATTGGAGATGAAAAAGCCTTAGAGATCATAAGGATGATTGGTGAGAAATTCAGTCTTCCAACAACAACCGACATTCATACGTCTGAAGAAGCGGAGATGGCAGCTCGTTTTGTAGACATCCTTCAAATTCCGGCATTTCTTTGTCGGCAGACAGATTTGGTGGTTTCAGCAGCGAAAACAGGAAAAATTGTCAATATCAAAAAAGGTCAATTTCTTAGTCCGGAGGCCATGTCCTTTGCTGCAAACAAAGTGCTAGAATCTGGAAACAACAAAATACTCTTAACCGAAAGAGGAACCACCTTTGGATATGGAGATCTTGTAGTTGACATGCGTGGTATTCCGATTATGCGGTCTTTAGGTTTTCCCGTTGTGCTGGATTGCACCCATTCAATGCAAAAACCGAATTCTTCAAGCGGTGTTACCGGCGGTGTTCCCGAATTCATAGAAACCATTGCCAGGGCAGGCGTAGCGGTTGGAGTGAATGGATTGTTTATAGAGACACATCCTGATCCTTCCATAGCCAAATCCGATGGTGCCAATATGTTGCCTTTAGATCGTCTGGAAAGTATTCTCCAAACATTAGTTCGTATAAAAGAAGCAATAACAGACTAAATTTTTGATTATTTGTGAACTAATATGGTATGCTGAACGGTTTAAAGTATAGTTATCGATAAACGGTAATTCCAAAAACTAGGTAGCACACTCACATATGAAATGGTTCCTAACCATATTCCTGCTGTCCATCTCAACACTTTCTTTTGGTCAATTTCAGAAGATATTCAATCAGTCCATCGAGATAGAAAACGAGCATCGAATAGACCTTTTTCTAAATGGAGAGGCCAAATATGAAGCCTGGGAAGGTTCGTTTTTACTAGTTGAAACAAGAGTGACTTTATACAATGCAAATGAAAATATTTTCAAAGCATTTGTGAAAGATGGACGATACCTGACCAACGTCGAACGCGAAGAAACCATAATTAGGCTTTCCAGCAATCCCAATTTGGGGCATAGAATTAGAACCAGCGCAGGAGATACGAACGAAGATGTAGTTTTTAAAATCTACTTTCCAAAGAAATATAAGTTAATGGAAAATAATGTTTTGGTGGATCCAGAACATCCGTTTGTTCTCACACCCAAAGGCAATCAATAATCATTTTAGTTCTCTATCGGTTTATCATTTTTCCATTCGATTGATGTAGCTTCGCCCACAATGAAAAAGAGTATAGAACTTCGAGTTCTGCCAAAATTTGGAAGGGATGAGGAATACCTGAAAAAAACGGTACGAAAGAAGTTAAAAATCAATCCAAAGCGCAAAGTGCAGATTGATATCATGCGACGATCAGTTGATGCGCGCAAGACTCCAGTGGTCTTTGTACTGCGACTTGATGTATACATTGACTCTTCCAAACCAACAATTCCAGGATTACTCGATTCATTCAAAGATGTTTCTCAATCGCAGGAAGTTCACATTATCGGTACCGGACCTGCTGGATATTTTGCAGCGCTCAAACTTATCGAAAAAGGGCTGAAACCTATCATTTTTGAAAGAGGAAAAGATGTCAGATCAAGACGACGTGATCTTCGAGCCATTCAACAATTCCACGAAGTAAATCCAGATTCTAATTATTGCTTTGGTGAGGGAGGTGCAGGGACTTACTCCGATGGAAAGCTGTATACACGCTCACATAAAAGAGGTAATATTCAGGAAATTCTTCAACTATTGGTTGAGCATGGCGCGACTGAGGATATTATGATCGATGCACACCCCCACATTGGATCCAATAAACTTCCAAAAATCATAACTCGAATCAGAGAGACTATCGAGTCTCGTGGTGGTGAAGTACATTTCGGTTCGAAACTAACCGATATCGAAATCGAGGAGGGAATTCTGGATTCTATCGAAATTAATCACGACACAATTATTCCTGTAAGTCACCTCATTTTAGCTACCGGGCACAGTGCCAGGGATATTTTTGAAATGCTTCAGGACAGAGGTGTTGTAATTGAAGCCAAACCTTTTGCTATTGGAATTCGGATTGAACATCCTCAGCAATTAATCGACAGCATACAATATAAACAAGCAGAACGCGATCCTGATTTACCGGCAGCTGCTTATAATCTTGTCACCCAGGTAGATGGTGATGGCGTGTTTTCATTTTGTATGTGTCCAGGTGGATTGGTAGTGCCTTCAGCCACAGCACCTGGGGAAATAGTAGTGAATGGAATGAGTATGTCCAGGCGGGATTCCAAATTTGCCAATTCAGGAATCGTCACAAGTATAGAACCAACAGAATTAGAGGAGTATCAGGAAGATGGCGTTTTTGCAGGATTACATTTTCAAGAAGATGTGGAGCATATGATGTTTGATCACGAGCATCAGTCACAAAAAGCACCCGCACAAAGGATGACAGATTTCATTCATGGTCAGCTGTCAACCACTTTGGCTGAAACAAGCTATATACCAGGGTTGAGATCAGAACCTTTGCATGACATGTTGCCTCCATTTATCTATGAAAGACTCAGAAAAGGATTATTAGATTTTGGTAGAAAGTTAAAAGGATATGTTACCAGCGAAGCAAATGTAATAGGAGTGGAGAGCAGAACCAGTTCGCCGATTCGAATTACAAGGGATC
>JAHHJQ010000422.1 GCA_018680005.1 Bacteroidia bacterium
GCACGACCATGGTTACATGTACATTGTCATTATAGACTTCACCTCTCAAGGATTCAAAAAATCCATGCATTGCATGTTTGGAAGAGCAATATCCAGATCGGGCAGGTACACTCAATTTGCCGTTAACACTTGAAATAACACAGATATTGCCAAACTTTTGGCGAATCATCAAAGGGAGTACAGCTTTTGTCATTGCTACGCTACCCATGAAGTTTACATTCATGATTCGCTCGAAGACAGATAAGTCCGTTTCGTTGACAGATGATCTATGTGAGATTCCCGCGTTGTTTACAAGAATATCCAGACGACCTATTTCTTGAAGAACAGGTTTAACGGTTGCATTTAGGGCATGATAATCCTGAATATCTAAAGGTACAATTTTCGATTTCTCCGGATATAGCATTGCATTTTGGACACGACGAAGCTGATCTTCTTTTCTGCTGGAGAGAATAACATAATAGCCGATTTTACTATATGCATATACCAGTTGTTCGCCAATTCCACTACTAGCACCTGTTATCCATACAACGCTATTGTGATCGATATCCATTTTGTTAGTTTGATTATCAAAATAGTCAGACTTGTCTCCAAAACTGATGGATTGATAAAAAAAATCCCCTAGTAGCAAAACCAGGGGATTAATCTTGTAAGAAAAATGATTTACATCATTCCTCCCGGCATACCAGCTGGCATAGCAGGTGCTGGGTTGTCTTCTTTCTTGTCACTGATGACACATTCAGTAGTGAGTACCATTCCGGCAATAGAACCGGCATTTTCCAATGCGATTCTGGTAACTTTTGTCGGATCAATAATCCCCGCTTTTTTGAGGTCCTCGTACTTGTCTTCACGAGCGTTATATCCAGTATCTCCTTTTGAATCTAATACTTTTTGAAGCACAACAGAACCCTCTACACCTGCATTCTCAGCAATAATTCTAATCGGTGCTTCCAGTGCTTTCTTGACGATAGCAACCCCCATATCTTCATCTCCGTTCACTCCTTTCACCTTATCTAAGCCCTTTATAGCCTTAACGAGGGCAACACCACCACCTACGACAATACCTTCTTCTACGGCAGCTCTGGTAGCGTGTAACGCATCATCTACTCTGTCCTTCTTTTCTTTCATCTCCACTTCTGTAGGGGCACCAACATAAAGAACGGCTACACCACCTGACAATTTTGCCAATCGTTCCTGTAGTTTTTCGCGGTCATAGTCAGATGTAGTAGTTTCTATCTGTTGCTTAATCTGTGCTATTCTTGCCTTGATCTGATCATTGTGACCTTTGCCATTGACAATAGTTGTATTGTCTTTGTCTACTACAATTTTTTCGGCTTGTCCCAAGTGATCAATCTCAGTTGATTCTAGTTTGTATCCCTGCTCTTCAGAGATTACAGTACCACCGGTCAATATTGCGATATCTTCAAGCATTGCTTTTCTTCGATCTCCAAAACCTGGAGCCTTGACAGCTACTACTTTAAGTTGAGCTCTTAGTCTATTGACAACAAGTACACCTAATGCCTGAGATTCAATATCCTCAGCAATGATGAGTAATGGACGACCGGCCTGGACTGCTTTTTCCAGAATGGGAACGATATCTTGCATGTTAGATATCTTCTTGTCATGGATCAATACCAACGGATTTTCGTATTCCGAAGTCATATTATCCGGATTAGTAACAAAGTAAGGGGAGAGGTAGCCTCTGTCGAATTGCATACCCAGAACTTCATCAACATACGTATCGGTTCCTTTTGATTCTTCCACGGTAATTACGCCATCTTTTGATACCCTTTTCATCGCGTCAGCTATCAATTTTCCTATTTCTTCATCATTATTTGCTGAAATTGATCCAACCTGCTGAATTTTCTTGAAATCATCACCGACAATTTCAGTTTGACTTTCTAGGTTCTTTATAACAGATTTAACTGCCTTGTCTATACCTCGCTTGATATCCATAGGATTAGCTCCAGCTGCTACATTCTTCATCCCGGCAGTTACAATTGCCTGAGCTAAAACAGTTGCAGTGGTCGTGCCATCACCAGCGATATCTGCAGTCTTAGATGCAACTTCTTTTACCATCTGTGCTCCCAGATTTTCAACCGGATCTTCAAGCTCAATCTCTTTGGCCACTGTAACACCATCTTTCGTAATGGAAGGTGCACCAAAACTTTTCTGGATGACAACATTTCTACCCTTTGGGCCTAGAGTGACTTTCACGGCATTCGCCAGTGCGTCGATGCCAGATTTTAATTTTTCTCTGGCCTCGGAATCAAATCTTATTTCTTTTGACATTAGTATATTCTTTTAATGATTTAGGAGTGAATTGTTTTGATTGTTGAAATCTGTTATAGGATGACAAGAATATCGTCTTCTCGCATGATCAGGTAATCTTCGCCTTTGTAGTTCAACTCCTGGCCGGCATACTTACCATACAATACGGTATCACCTTTTTTTACAGTCATCTTATTTCCATCCTTCCCGGGACCCACTGCTACTATTTTTCCTTGTTGAGGTTTCTCCTTAGCTGTGTCAGGAATAATAATGCCTCCCGATGTTTTTTCTTCTGCCGGAGAGGGTTGTACAACTACGCGGTCGTTAATTGGCTTCATATTCTATTGTTTTAAAAAATTATGGTGTATCAAATGTTTTCTACCCTTGATTAGCTATCATTTCCTGTGCCATTGCCTTAATCAATGACAATGATTCAGATGCACTGACATGTGTTCAGTCAGATACCCAAAAAAGCGCCCAAACATAGACATTTTGTCAGAAAATGAAATGTGATCTTTTGTAGGATTCAGGAAAACAAAAAAGCCTGGCTTTTCAAAACCAGGCTTTACCAACTAATGATTAGTTGCGTATCTTATATATGAGAAATTTTTATTGCGTCAATAATTGAGTATCAGAACCATCAGGACCTCCCACCATTAAACTCGTAATGATGCAAAGTGCAAATAGTGCAAACGCCAGATACCATGTTGCTTTTTCAATAAAATCTGCAGATTTAGATGCACCAAACATTTGATTTGCTGCATTTCCACCAAATGTGGAATCGACACCACCGCCTTTTGGATTTTGAATTAAGATGGCTAATACTAACAAAACACAAATTAATGCGATAAAAACAGTCATTGCTGTAGTCATGGTCTAAGAATTTTTCAGGTTTTCAATTCTGGCCGCAAAGAAAGCGGATTTTTCAGGAAAAATCAAGGATAACTTCTCATACATCGCGATGGCTCTTTGATATTGTCCTTGGTTCGCCAGTACTTCCGCCAGAGTTTCTGTTATAACTTCACCAAAAAAATCCCCCTGCTTCATCTCTACTGGAGGTGAAATTTTAGTGCTTTCTGTTTCTGTTTCTATTATTTCTTCGGGTTGATCATTGATCTCCTCTTGTTGGACTTTAGCAATTTTCTTTGTGGTTTTCAGAGA
>JAHHJQ010000009.1 GCA_018680005.1 Bacteroidia bacterium
GTTATTGATCCTGCGAATGGCATCCGCTTCGATCGGGTATCCATCAGCCATTTGGATTGCCGGTGCCAGAATCTGAGCCAGACTCATGGTGCCATATTCCGCGAGCATCGTCATTAATCCACCTGGCGTACCGGGTGTCACTGCTGCCAATGGTCCATAGGCTGGGGGATATTGCATGTCTTTTTCTTTAAAAAATTCTGCGGTGGCGCCTGTTGGTGCTACTCCTAATGCATTGATTCCGATAACTTTTCCGGTATTAGGATTGTAGATCAGTGCCTGTGTTTCACCACCCCAACTGAGCACATCCCACATGGTGGCTGTCGCTGCCAACATCGCGCATGCTGCGTCTACGGCATTGCCGCCTTGATTGAAGATGGTCGCTCCGGCGGTGGCTCCCAGGGGTTTACCGGTGATGGCCATCCAGTGTTTGGCATGTAAGACAGGTTTTTGGGTTTTTTGGGCAATAGCAGAGCTTGTGAAAAGTCCAAAGACTAAAAGAAGCAAGAATCCGAATTTATTCATGACAGGCATATTTGATTGTCATGAAATTACCAAGAATTGGCGTTTCTATCCTGTCTATATGTTTGAAATATTTGAAGAGCTGTTTACACCGACCGTTTCATTTCCTTAAATCCCCAGGGTAGATACCCAATACACATCAATCCGGCACCCACAGAACTGATCAGTTCTATATCCGGGTTCAATAATAGTAGCAATCCGATAATGATCAGGATACCTTGCCATCTTTGGATCACTTTTTCCTTTATCAGTCCGATGGTTTGCAGCACACCTCCTATGACCAAAGCGAAGAGCAGCCATACGATAAATAGAGATCCTTTTTTCGAAACGATCACTTCCAGATAAGGCGTGAACTGAGCGAACTGATCTTCGGGAAGTGTATCAAAAGCAGACATCGTCAGACATAAAGCTCCTTTGTCCACAGCAAGAATAAAGGCGCCAAAAACTCCTAAGACGGCTCCCCAGAATCCATATTTGATGCCCCTGCCTTGTAGCAAATTCATCGTGCCAACGAAATAAACGATGATAACCGGAACTGCAAAAGTCACTACCAGGTGTCCAATGTGATACATTGGATTATTATGAAATCTGCTAACCAATTGCTCCACGGTATGCAACGGTTCCATGGCCAGAAGATTGGGGTGGGTAACAAATCCTATGAAAAGCATGATTGGATATAGGATGATGGACAGCGCATATCCTTTTTGTCTGAGGTTGGTAATATTTGAGGTCGAAGTCATCGTTTTTGGCTTTTGAAATGTCAAGCCAAAATTAGCAAACAATCACAATTGCCTGATTTTCATGTTCTTAAATAGCACACCTTGACTTGCCTGGAGTACGATATGTCCTGAACCATCCTGATCAAAACCTGGATGATCCTTGTATCCCGCCTTCAGGAGCAGTGATTTGAAGATAGGAGAACGCAGGTCATATTCAAGAATTTTGATATCGTTGAGCCAATGTTCGACCTTTCCATCAGTGACCTTGATCCTTGCTCGATTGTATTGTCCGCTTTTATATCGAATATCGGCAATGTTGGATTCGGTCAGATTTTTGGCCGGGATAAGATCAAATAAATCTCCCACTTTGTTATAGCGTTTTTTGTCAAAGTGACTATCAGGATGGTAGGTGTCATCGACAATTTGATATTTCAGTCCCTGAAGTTCGTGTTTTGGATTATTAGCTTCAGGGTTTGTCAGATACAGGATCCCACTTTCATTGCCTTTTTCAACTTTAAAATCCACAGAAAACTCAAAGTCAGAAAACTGCTCGACGGAAACAATGTTTACAGCGCCTTTTTTATCAACGCTTACGATACCATTATTGACCATCGAATCTGAACCTGCTTTTCCGTTTTTGTTATTAAGTTGCCAGTCGTCAGATTCCAGCAACTGCCAACCATTCTGGATCTCATTTTGTGTCAGGCGATTGTCCAGATAGCTGATTTCTTCGACATCTCCTTTAGTCCACAAATCCTTTTCAATGTCTTCGGTCAAGATTCGAATGTTACGCCACTGAACAATTTTACCTGCTTTTTCTTCTGCGCCAATTGAATGTACCTGGAAAGCGATAAATCCCTTGCTTGTCCAATCATCCACAAGATGCGCACAAGGAATTCCGTTGACATAGGTCTTGACAGACGGTCCCACGGCTTCGATTCGGTACGTGTTCCACGTGTCATTTTTGAAAGCATTTTGGCTAGTCTTACTCTGACTAAGCGGATACATCCAACCTCGCCGTCCTTCATCATAAATGCCTCCAGCCCATTTTCGATCGCTTGTTTCAATTTTCACCTGGTACCCATGAACACTACCGGAGCCTATATGATTTTCGCTACGAATCTGTACTCCTGAATTCATGCCCTGTTCAATCTTTACTTCAAATTCGAGGATGAAATCATCATAAAATGCGGTAGTCGCCAAAAACGTATTTGGTGAATAGTGCCTTGTGATACCGGTTAGGACACCTTCTACATACACATAATCCGCACTACCATTTAGCTTTTGAAAATTGGACAATTGATCATCGGTAATCAGCGGCTCCCAATTGGATTGCGCCGAAATTGATGGATAGCTATAGATGAATATGATTAATAACCAGTATCTCATTAATTGTATTCTTGTTAGGAATCAATCCAAACCATTGATTGGTCGGTATTCTGAATCTTGTGAAGATCTTCCTCTGTAAATAACTCTTCGTTGTCTGTTAATTGTTCCCTCCACTCACCGACATCCTCTTTTGTTATGTCCGTATCTGAAAAACTGAATGAATTTCTGAGGAAGACCAAAAGGTCAGCGATATCCTTATCACTCAAAATAGTATGGTGTTCAATTCCGGGCATCACAACATTCATTTCATAGCGTTTTCCATTGACAGCAATTGGACCTTAAACGCCATTGAGGGTCAATGCAATTAATCGGTCTTTGGATTCACTGACATTTTCAGAATCTAATAAGGGCGGTGCCAGATTATCCTTGCCTATGCCATCCATACCGTGACATGACGCACAATGCATACTATATAATGCAAAACCAGCAGTTCGGTTGTCCTTAAACAATCCTTTTGGTAACTGAGGTGCCGAATAGTTTTCTTGGTAACCCCCTTTTTGACGATTCAACTCAAAGGTTCCGCCTATTATGAAGTTCTCGGCAAGGCTTTACCAGCACTGTTTTTGTCACTGCTAAAACTGAGTATTTGTCTGATTCCACTTATTCTATTAGTCCTTCCTATTTTGGCATTAATGGCATTTGGCTTGCCTTCCCGATTCAAGATGCCTTGTTGATTACGTTGATCAATTTCTTATTCTTAAAAAGGGCGCTCAAAGAATTGACTATCCAGATGACCGTGGCATAGATTATTCAATAGATCTTACGGAGACAGCTTTTGCGGGATT